>WFSH01000207.1 GCA_015486145.1 Mesoaciditogaceae bacterium | reverse complement strand
CGATCCACCTTGTTAGTTGCTTGGAGATCCTGAATAGTTCCTTCGGAACTTTCAGGATGACGTTAAGGTCAAAGACTCCAAATAAAAGAACGAATCAGTTTTGACAAGGCTTCAAAAAGATTACATTCACCGCTTGTAAAGCGGTACTAAAATGTCAAAGAATGTTGTTATTCAAAAATACTATCCACACTATAGTGAAGATCCTTTCGTATTGTGACATATAAATCACCGTGTCTGAAGAGGTCTCGTACGAAGCAGAGTACCAAGCTGCTACGATATGCTGCCCTATTTTTCTCGCACTTATGGCATGATGCATTGGGGGATATAACGATCCTTTTATAATACTCTCAAAGGAAAATAACATCTTCTTACCCTTTTATACCAGTCATCATAATACCTTTAACAAAATAGCGCTGCAAAAAGAGAAATATGGCTATTGCAGGAATAGTTGCCATCAGCGCCGCAGCCATGGCTGGACCATATTGAGGAGCTGAGCCACTCACTCCACTTTGACCACCAAAAAATTGTGCCACCCCAACCGGCAACGTTCTTGAAGCATCTGAACTCACCGAAACGAGAGGCCACAAGAAATTCGTCCAATTACTCATAAAAGTTATTATCGCAACCGCACTGATAGACGGCCTCGCCAAGGGTAACATTATGGACCACCATATTCTAAAACTACCAGCTCCGTCAACTATGGCTGCATCCATGAGATCTCTTGGAACACTTTTGAAAAAATTAGTCAGTATAAAAACTCCGGTCACATTTCCAGCTGTTGGCAGAATCAAAGCTGGGATCGTGTTCAAAAGTTTTACGCTGGAAAACATCAAATACAACGGCACGATCGTAACCTGTATGGGTACCATAAGCATGGATAAAACCACAGCATAGAGAACCGCGTTACCTTTAAATTTCATCTTTGCGAATGCAAATGCCGCCATCGAATCTATGAATATGACAATTATTGTTGCCACCACAGCAGCCACAACACTGTTAAAAGTCCACCTGAGAAAGTTAAAATTCTTTAACACGTATGCAAAATTTGCCCAGGTAGGTTCCAATGGTACCCACTGGGGAGGATAACTCAATATCTCTCCTTCCGGTTTGAAGGCACTGACGGTCATCCACAGTATAGGTGCAAATGCAACGATCGTGCACACTATCATCAAAAAATACAAAATAGCAGTTTTTAAGTGCCTCGCATTTTTCCCTTTCAATTTATGTCACCTGATTTCTTCAGGATGGACCTTTCAACCAAAATAAGTCCAACCAAAAAGATAAACACTATGTACGCTATCGCTGAACCATAACCAAGCCTGTAATATTGGAAAGATTGAACGTACATGTATTGAACAACTGTGAGAGTTGCCATTGCCGGGCCACCACCTGTCATAACATAAACCTGTGCAAATACCTGGAACGTGTTTATGAGTGTGAGCATAACGACTACGATCGTTGTTGGGCTGAGAAGAGGAAATGTGACATTCCAAAACACTTGCCAGCTTGACGCACCGTCTATGCGCGCCGCTTCTTTTAATTCGTTTGGTATATCTTGCAAACCAGCAAGAAATAAGATCATGTTGAACCCTATCGTCCACCATATCGTGGCGATGGCCACCGCAGGCATTGCCCAGTTTATACTTGACAGCCAGGCAATGGGTTTTATCCCAAAAAAACTGAGGTAGTAATTCAGAATCCCAAAGTGGGTATCAAATATCCACATCCAAATAACACCAACAACCGTGGACATGATCACGTAGGGCATGAAGACAAATGTACGGGTGACGTATCTACCTCTTAACTTTTGATCCACAAGCATCGCGATCAACAATCCACCTATTACAAGTGCTGGCACAGTTAAAAGCATAAAATACAAAGTGTTGGTTAAACTTTTGATAAAATTCGGATCTTCGAAAAGATCGATAAAATTTTGAAACCCCACAAATTTTGCCTGTCCCACGATGTTCCATCTTGTAAGACTTACGAAAAAACCGGCTATAGAGGGGCCAAATCGAAAAGTAATAAATGCGAAAAAGTACGGTATCAAAAAGATGTAAGGTATGATTCGGTAATGTTGTTTTTTGCCATTCATAACTTCACCAACTTTTAAATGAATTATAATCTGAGTCACGGGGAATCCCCCGTGACTCAAACAATGCGAAAAACTATCGACCGAGAATAGCGTTTATCTGCTCATTCATCCATTTCATAACTGGCAATATTGCCTTGTCCCTAACAAGAATATCTTGACCAGCAACAACTATGGGGCTTACAGAAGCAGATGAAAATACTTCTGATTCTTTCGGAATTCTCGGAAGCATCGCTTCATAAGGCGCCCCGGCAAGGAATCCGGTACGTCCTGGAAGTGAGTAGGCAAATTTTCTTGCGGTGTTGTAAGCAGGTATGTTTCCAGAAAGTGCCCATTTTTCTGAGTGTTTCACCAACCACGTTACGAATGCCTCAGCCGCTTTCATGTGTTTTTGGTCTTGACGAATAGGTATCGTTAGAACGTGGCCACTTCCCCAAACGGCTTTGTGTTGGAAAACCTGTGGGATCGGGAAAGTTCCCCACTGAAGGCCCTTCTGAGCTTTCATTGCGGGTATTTCCCACGGACCATCTTCAAGCATGGCAGTTTTTCCTATTAGAAAATCCTGAAGTGGGCTGTTTGCACCTATCGGGGCAACGTGATATTTGAAGAACAGATCCTGAAGCCATTTCCAAGCTCTTTCTCCAGCTTTCAATGGATATCCAACTTTTGTCATTGAGGGATTGAGAAAATTATATCCCTGTTGGCGAAGTAGTTCATACCATTCAAGGAAACCATGCCAATTCAGTGAATAAAGTGCGATACCGTATTGAACGATGTTGTTTGGATCAAATCCGGGTTGGCCAGGATGCTTCCCATTTTTGTCAATCGTAAGTTTGATGGCCATATTTAAAAATTCTTTTCCGGTTATCCATCCAGTTGGAGGAGTTAGTCCAGCTTTCTCAAAAAGTTTGCGATTGTAATATATAGAGTTCAGATGTAGATCAAGTGGGAAAGCGTACTGTTTCCCTTTGTAAAAAGTTCCATTCCACGCTGCGGTAGCGAACTGAGATGCTTTGAATCCCGCCGCTTTTATAACACTTCCAAGTGGTGTGAGAAGACCGTAAGAAGCGAATTCAGGCACATCAGGTCCGTGCATTGCAAGGATGTTTGGTGACTGTCCACCTCTCGAAGCGATCAAAAACTTCGTGAAAAGTGGCGTCCACTGCATAGTTGTCAAAGTTACGTGCACGTCGGGGTGAGTGGAATTGTACTCCGCGACCAATTGACGCATTACGTTACCATCTGGCCCCGTCCAACCACCCCAAAAGGCAAGCTGCAAAGGCTGCGCCATCAATAGAGTGCCAAAGATCACTGTGGCAATGGCAACGAGTAACACCGATTTGAATTTCATCAAAAATCCCTCCTTCTATTTTTTATGAAGAAAAGATCTTTTCGATCTCCTCTTCATTTTTAACGATGAGCTGTCTCAAATTTCCTTCATCCGCCTGGAGAAGTGGCAGTCTTACTGTACCATTTCCAAAGCCTCTTAATTTTAAAGCTTCTTTCAAAATAGGTATGCTGTACCCTTCTCCGATTGACGATGATATTTCTATGAGTTTTTCTTGTGCCAACCGAGCTTCCTCAAACTTCTTTGCTCTGAAAAGCTCATAAACTTTCACAAAAGGTTCTGGAAAAACCGCAGCTGGCCCACTAACAGTTCCATCCACACCAGCCATCAAACAAGACAAAAATGCCCTATCAAAACCCACGGCTATTTCAAATCTTTGGAACTCTCTTTTCAATTCCACCAATTTGGTTATTGCTCCAAAGTCACCACTGCTGTCTTTCATACCGGAGAAATTATCAAAGTTCTTTAAAAGTTTGTAAGCAATATTCGCATTTACCGCGTTAACCGCCAATGATGGAATGTTGTAAATGTAAACGGGCATATCTGAAGTGAATCGCATAACTTCAGAAAAGTAATTCAACATTTCCTCTTCAGAGACCCTATAGTACAAAGGTGGTAAAATCGCAATTGCATCGTCACCGGCTTTTTTGGCGGCAGATATAAGCATTTTCGTTTCTTCAATTCTCAAACTACTACAATTGGCGATGACCTTCACATTTTTACCAACTACAGACTTGGAAATTCTGAAAATATCCTCTCTTTCTTCTGTTGACATTAGAAGTCCTTCTGATGTTGTTCCACATGCAAATACACCATTCACGTTTTTTTGACGTAAAAAATCGAAGTATTTCTCTGTTTCTTCGTAATCCAATTTCCCGTCTTTGAACAACGTTAGGTGAGCCGCTATTACTCCTTGAAGCATTTTTTACATCTCCCTTTTGATCGCCAATTTCACATCGCCTATTGGCGCATCCAACGAAGAATCCAAAGTTTTGACTTTCATACCAAGTGTTTGCGATATGATTTCCAACCACAGTTTGCTGTTTGTTGCACCACCAACGATAAAAATTTCATCGTTTAGGGGTATACCACTCTTCCTTGCCACCTCCACGTTCAATTTCAAAGAGTTTGCTATCGACTCCAAAAAAGCTCTGTAAACATGGGCACGTGTGTGAGAAAGTGTTAAACCCTTTATCGCACCTCTAAGGTTCGCATTCCAAATCGGCGCCCTCTCACCCATAAAATATGGCTCCACAGTTACCCCCTCAGAACCAAAAGGTACCTTTTTAGCTTCAGCTTCCAACTCTTCCAACGTCTTATCAGATGCCATTTCTCTCTTAAACCATTCGATGATCGCTCCAGCAGTTGTTGCGCCTCCAAACGAATACACGTGGTGATCAGGATCTATAACATAAGGCATATTCACCATTTTAGGTGTAAGATATTTCCCATCGTGAATCGTTCCCCAACACATGGAAGTACCTATCATAGCCACGTGCTGTCCGGTTTTCTCCACACCAGCTGCATACGTTGCAACCGCCGCATCTATTCCTCCACAAACCACTGGTGTGCCGGATTCAAGACCTATGAGTGATGCAAATTCTGTACCTAACTTTCCAACAATGGCGTTAGAGGGTAAAATTCTCTCTGGAAAAAGATGAGATGGTAATCCAAAAATATCCAACATCTCGTTCGACCATATTCTCTTTTTCAAATTAAAGATCCCTCCAATGTTACCAGCCGAAGAGTAGTCTGTGGCAATTTCCCCCGTGAGTTTGAAAATCACGTAGTCTTTTGGGGAAAGTAATAGATTAAACTTTTTCCAATCAGGGTGATGACGCTTTAACCAAAGTATTTTTGTGAATCCAAAGTACGGATCAACGTAGTTTCCCGTGATTTTGAAAAGTTTATCAATGTCCACATTTTCTTTGATCCATTCAGTTTCTTCCGTTGCACGCTTATCCATCCATATTAGAGCTGGGCCTAAAGGTTCAAAATGATCGTCGAGCGGCACACCGCTTCCACCATACAGTCCACTGATACACACGGCTTCTATCTTTTTAACGTTGGAATCTTCCACCACTTTTTTAGCCGCCTCAAGGAATCCCTTCATCCACACATCAGCGCTCTGCTGCGCCCACATTGGGTGTGGCATTTCAACCTTGTAATTTTGAGATTTAGCTTGAGCCAATATTTTCGCATTTTCATCGGCAATTACAGCTTTCGTGGAACTTGTCCCTACATCAACCCCGAGAAAATATCTCATTCATTTCCTCCATAGACTTTATAATCTATTCCAGCAACTTTACAAAAATTGACCAACTCCTCAACATAGTCTCCATAAACACCATGAATGTGATTGGAATCGTAAGTGGAAAGAAACTCTTCAGCAGTCACATGTAACCTCGCAAATGCGTGAGGCCATTCCACCTGAGTGGCTTTGGCTTTTTCTTCATTTTTGTCTTCCCCAAAATCAAGGAATTCTGCCGGAAGAATTGCCATCCAATATTTGCCATTTTTTCTCGCAAGCCTCGCAAGTGTCACATGACCGGGTGCGGCAATGTGTCTTACCGACGCGCCTCCTGCAGGAAAGTAGAAACCTTCAGGATAGAACTCAACGTATTTTAAATTTTCAGCGGGATCAAAGGATTTTGCCGCGAAATATGTCGCATGTTCGCCGGAATTGCACAGATCAAAAAAATTATCTTGCCTGTCATAATGACGAACATCCGCAAAAAGTACAGGGGTTTTCGCTATGAGTTTGAATATTTGCATCGTCAGTGCACCATCTGAATCCGCTTCGGTTGCCAAAACGAAAGGCTCATGCACACCCTCCCAATCGTACGGATCGTTCATAAACGCCTCGGCAATATCCATGGTGACAAAATTGTTTGTCAATTCTGGCTGCCCTTTTATTCCCGCAAAATCAAGTTCGTTCTCCTCAACAATATTTTGAACAGCATGATAACTTTTTATCTGTGTTTTGAGTTTTTCCGGAGTGAGTTGTTTTCCATCGTAGTGAATGGATTTCACGTGAGATTCCAACCATCTTAATCCATTTTCTGCGCGTGAGTCGGAAATCTCTCGCGACAACCTGATCACCTCGTATTGATCCACATGTTCAACGTCTATTCCAAAGATGGAGTTCCACAAATCCACATTGGGAACGGTTGTGTACATCCCCATTGGCCTACCACCTATTATTCCATACCTTTGACCTTTTAAGGAATTCAACGTTGCTGCCGCACGTATGAAAGCCATGACATCTTTGAGCACATTGCTTTCTTCTATGTTTCCCCACATTCTTCGGTGAGTTACACCAGTCTGATCAAGAGCACCTGCCGCCGCAAGCATTCCAACCATCCCAGGATATTGCGGATTTATGTTTCCAAACAGGAGAAAAGGACCAGGTGCAAATTTACTCGCGATAACAGAAAAGTGTGGAAATGCCCAGACGGCGTAATTGAATATCGTCAGTTGAGCACCCGCATCGCGTAATCTCAGTGCCTCTCTTTTGGCCACGGAGGGTTTCGATACGATTTCCTTTGCTTCAAAAACTTCAACTTCCCCTGTAGATTCTAAGGTTTTTGAAAGCAATGTCTGAAACTTTTTGTTCGTCTCCAGCAAATCGTTGTGAACTTTTGGCCTTCCATCTGAAAAAGTCAATATACCAACTTTTATTTTGTTCATCGCTCGTTTCCTCCTCTAAAAGCAAGTTCTTAGTAAACGTTTACCTCAATAATACCAAAAATCTTTTCACATACCAAGTTCATTTTCAAACGTTCAGAAGAGTTTATTGGTCAAATAAGGTGATTATGCTTGATTACGAAGCGTTTTCTTCGATTTGCTCGAATTTTGATGAAATAAACGAGGCTCATTTTGTGGAAAGTCTACAAATTTCCCAAACAAATTTTGCCACCTTTGAATCTGAATTTTTAAAGTTAAACCACGAAATGTTTTGCGATGGAAAAGTGGCCTTGGAGATTAGTTCACACAACGATTTTTGTGTGTAAGCTGAGAGACGGTTTATACCAAGAAATTTCGCCGTGATTTCCAACATCGAAAGGTTCAACGAAGTGAAAGAATTTGAAGGGATCATTTTCAACACATTTGGAATAATGCGCTCGTAAACGGCAAAATCTTTTGAGCAATTTGATACGTTTACGCCGATCGTTTCGGCAACTTTTTCAAGTGCATCGTGACTCAAACTGAGCATTTTACTTATGAGGAGATTCTCTGATGCGGGATATATGTAATAATACTTTCCCACGAATTTTCCAAACGCTTTTAAGGTGTCAAGATATCCCATCTTCTCCCAAAGTTTTTCTTTTTGAGGAACAAAATCTAGCGCATTTCCCAAAGGAGCGGAAGGTTTAACGATCTTCAAAATCGTTCCATCAGGAATATGAGGTAAAAATATGGGAATGTCAGAAACATCTATCAACAAAATTTTTTTGAATCCCTTTTCCAGTGCCATGTTCACCGGGGCGTTGTCGTAAACACCTCCGTCGATGTAAACATTTTTCCCGATTCTCCACCTCTGAAAAAGCGGGTAATTGGCACTCGCCATCAAAAAATTGGCAAGACTTCCTTTAGGTATCTGAGATATGTACATTTCCACGGGGGTGAAATTGGAAAGATCGAAAGTGACGAGTCCAAAATCGATTTTTGATTTACGGATTTCATTTTCATGCAAGAACTTCTTCACAAGGCTGTAAAGGGGTTCAACGTCAAACCCTCCATTTATCAACGCGTATTTCACGATTTTAAAAGCAAAATATGAAGTATTCGTTGAAAAATCAGACGGTAAAGACATAACACTGGAGAAAGAAAGATTTTGCCATATTTTGTACAAAGTCGGAAGATCATTTTGGACGAAAAAAGCGCCATTCAGTGCCCCAACAGATGTGCCATAAACTCCCATGACGTTCAATCCAAGTTGTTTTACGGCTTTCAATGCTCCAACTTCATATGCACCTCGCGCTCCCCCTCCAGAGAGAACAACGGCCCAAGGAGAGGCGAGGATAAAAACGTTGATCAACAACAAAAATGCCAAAAGGATTAGCACAATTTTCCCATTCCGCATGGTGAATCATCGCTTTTCGACTTATTGTGTAAACATCTCCACTTGGGCAGCGGAGGCCTCCGCTATTTCCTCTTTTGTGACAACTCCAACCACATCTGAAATTGATGCACACTTTCCGTGTACAGTCACAAGAGCAGTGGGACATTTTATTTCTCTCATTTTTGATATAACGTGGAAAACCATGTTATTTTCTTTTACAACCACGTACTTTTTGCTCATCACATCTCTCAGTTTTAAACTTCTGTCAACTTGGCGAAGTATGTATTTCATCGTGGCAACTCCAACTATCGTATTTCCTTCTGTAATTATAAAACTCAATATACCGTTTCTCGCATACTCTTTCAAGAACTGATCGATCGTCACGGAAGCTGGTACCGCAATCACATTTTTCTCCATTATATCCTTTACCCTTTTTACCAGTAAAAGATTCATGTGAAAAATTTCGGGAATAAAATGTCCTCGACGGGTGAGTTTCTTGGTGTAAATGCTGTCTTTCGACAAAATCCTTCTCACACCGTCCGAAATGGCAACAGTTATTATCATTGGAATTATGACGTTGTAGTTACGTGTCATTTCAAAGATCATGACTATTGCGGTTATGGCTGCTCCCGTTCCACCTGCGATCATTCCTGCCATGCCAACTACCCCAAACGAAGCCGGGTTAAAGTGAAGGGAAGGGAAAAACCAATTTAACAGTATTCCATAAAAACTGCCAAGAGTGGCTCCCATAAAAAGTGAAGGTGAAAATATCCCTCCAGATGCTCCGGATCCAAGAGTGAGAGAAGTTGCAAGAAGCTTTAGCCCAAAAAGTAACAACAAAAGGTAGGGAGCTGTCAAAAGACCAGTCAAAATATCCTGTATCGTCGCATAGCCAACACCTTGTACGTAATAATGTCCAAAATACACAAACAATATGTAAATGATAACACCTTCAGCAAGCATCCCAATCATGTGGCGCGTGTAGTAGTTACCTTTCATTTTGTCAAAAAAATCTTCAAAACCGTATATCGACTTTACAAAAAGTGCAGAAGCCAAACCGATTATTAGTCCCAATCCTATGTAAAACGGAAGTTTGTATGGATTTGTTAATTGATCTGATGGCACGGCAAATGCCGGAATGATGAAGGAAGGGTGAACTCCAAAAAACACACGGCCTATAAAGGTGGCGGTTGAAGTTGAAATGGCTATCGGTATAAAAGTTCTCACACTGAGTTCCGGTATCATCAGCTCTATTGCAAACAAAACACCGCCAATAGGAGTGTTAAACGTAGCCGCAATTCCGCCTCCCGCTCCGGCCGCTATAAGTGTTACGCGTTGCCATGCCGGCATTTTTATTACTTGACCAAGTGATGATCCAAATGAGGAACCTATCTGTATGATAGGCCCTTCACGCCCTATTGAACCTCCACTTCCAATAGACAATGCGGAAGCAACCGACTTGATAACTGCCACTATTGGCCTGATCTTTCCCTTATTGTAATATATGGCATCCATGACCTCAGGCACTCCGTGACCTTTCGCTTCTGGCGCAAAGTTTTTAACCAAAAATGCCACTCCGATTGCGCCTAACACTGGAATGATGATGACATATTTTCCCCAAGGACTTGCAGGAGTGTGTAAATTTGCATTGTAAAAAACGGAAAAGCTTCCAAGAAACATCGCGTTGTGAAACAGGGCAATCAACATTCTAAATGCTACTGCTCCAAAACCAGCTATGATCCCGACAAGAATCGCTAACATTGATAACGTGAATTGACTGAGCGCCTTGTTCGGTCCATCATTCAACTTGAATCACCGCCTCCACAGAACTGATATATTTTACGGTGGTATAATACTACAAACGATTGACAAAAAAGTTTCATGTATATTCAGCCACAGTGAACAACGGAACAATTATTTCGTTTAAACGCCGTTTGAAGTGCAAAAAAGATGTCGTAGTAACATTAAATTTTCACAATCTTCTAAAAAACATTTGCATACCTCTAAGGGGTAAAGGTATAATAATCAGGAAAGCAAGAAAAATATTTTTACGCTTCTTGATGAGAACTTTTTCACAAATAATGAATGACGAGGTGATAACGTGGAAAGGGTGGAAAGTTCTAAAATAAGCCGGTATTTTTATGCAGTTTTAATCTATTTCTTTCTGTGGATCGTCCTAACGTATCCATTTTCAATCCAAGAATGGGAAGCAGGTGCGATGATCGCATTCTTAGGAGCGCTTCTTACGTACAAGCAGCTGAGTGTTGCGGGTGTTAAGAACATCAAAAGAATCGGTATACTCCTCTTTTGGTACTTGCCAGTTTTTACATGGGAGATGGTCAAAGCCAACATTCACGTCGCGGGACTTGTGTTAAATCCAAAAATGCCTATAAAACCAGGTATAGTTAAGATCAAGACGAACTTGAAGTCACCGGTCGCTCGTGTGTGGCTGGCTAACTCCATAACCCTTACACCCGGTACACTTTCTCTCGACATCGAAGGGGAATATCTCTACATCCATTGGATAACGGTTGGCTCGACGGATGTTGAAGGTGCATCCAGAGAAATTGCCGGAAGTTTTGAAAAAATATTAGAGGCGATGTTCAAATGAGAATCGAAATACCAACGATACTGTGGGCTATATGGTTCATCGTGATTTCAACTGCTACGATACTCGCTACTTTGCGAGCTGTGATCGGTCCCACAAATTCAGACAGAGTGGTGGGACTCGACACTTGGACGACTATCACCACAGGATTTTGGGTGATACTCGCCCTCTTTTTCTTCCAATTTGTACTTTTAAGCGTTGCCATGGTCTATGCTATTCTATCTTTTCTTGGCGTTTTAGTTATAGCTCGTTATCTTGAAAGGGGGCTATGAGATGCTTAATGTGGTGCTTGGATGGTTAGGAACGGTACTCATTTCCATAGGAGTTTTCTTTCTTTTTTTGGGAGCGCTTGGAATATTCAGGCTTCCAGATCTCTTTAACAGACTTCAAGCAGGTACCAAAGCCACCACTCTTGGAGTTGTTTCGACGTCCATCGGAGTTGGTTTGCTTGTGAAAGGATGGTTGCCATTTTCTGTGGCACTGGCCGTTTTTCTTCTTATGACTAATCCAATATCAAGTCACGCCGTAGCACGTGCGTCTTACAGAGCAGGCGTTAAACCCTATCACGGAACAAGCCCAGATGAGTGTGCCAAGAGAAACTTGGATTTTTCTGGAGAAGGTGAAGAAAAATGATAATATACGTTGCCACCATTGTGGTAATCGTGATAATTATAACCTCTCTAATAGCGGTTTTTTCAAAAAAATTGCTTTCTTCCATTATTTCCATGGGATTGGTTAGTTTAGGGGTTTCTGGATTGTTTTTCTTTTTACAGGCACCAGATGTAGCAATTACAGAAGCTGCCATAGGGGCTGGCCTTTCAACCGCGATATTCGTAATAGCTCTTAAAAAGGTGAAGAAAGGGGAGACCAAGGATGAAGAATGATACTCCCAAAGTCTTCAAAAGCATTTTTGCGCTTTTCGTCGTCGCAATTTTTATGATAGGCCTCTTTTACGCTTTCGTTAGCATGCCCAAAGGATGGGGCGTTAACGTCAACAACAGAGTTTCAAGACTGTATATTTTGAAAAACGTGCGAACCGCCACAAGATTGCTCGATTCCGGAAAGTTTTTCGCAAAGGGAATGAAACCTTTAAGGGCAGAAGTACCTTATAAACCCATTAAATTTAAAAAAACAGCCAACCTTGAAGATGGTGCGGCTAACGTTGTCACCTCAATAGTTGTGGACTACCGTGGATTTGACACCCTTGGAGAGGTCACAGTGCTGTTTCTCGCTGCCAGTGGAGTTATGATGCTTTTATTTGGAAAACGAGTAAAACCCAAAAGAAAGAAGACCGAGCCGAGTTTGATAATGTACGTTGGAACGAGGATTGCATTTGCGGTCATATTTTTGTTCGGGATCTACATATTCGTTCATGGACATCTCACTCCAGGAGGGGGCTTCCCAGGAGGAGCCGTGATAGCTTCGGGAATTCTTGGCCTTTTTTTGGGAAGAAATGGATACACCCCCAATCATGCAGGTCTGAAAGTCTTTGAATCCCTTTCTGGAATAGCATTTGTGATCATAGGCCTCATTGGTCTGTTCAGTGTGAAATCTTTTCTTGCCAATTTTCTGCCAACTGGGATCATAGGTAATCTGTACAGTGCGGGCTTTATCTCTCTCATTTACATAGCGATAGGAATGAAAGTTGGTTCAGAACTGGCAGCAGTTGTCGACAGTATGATCGGCGATACTAAAGAGGAGTGGTCGTGATGCAAGTTTTCCTTCAGAATTGGATATATCTCATAGCATCGGTTTCTCTAATAGGAGTAGGACTTTACATAGTTCTAACCAAAGAGAATATTTTTAGGATCATTGTTGGTTTGAACATCATAGAAAGCGGAACAAACCTTTTTATGATAGCCATAGCTTGGCACCCAAAGGCTGTGATGCCAATATACACGGCGACGGATCATTTAGCCGTAAATGGCAAGGTGATCGCTGCAGATCCTCTTCCCCAGTCACTCGTTCTGACAGCAATAGTTATAGGGCTTGGAACAACGGCTCTCGCTCTGGCTATAGGTGTAAAAATATTTGAAAAGTACGGAACGTTGGATGTCAGAAAAATCAAGGAGGCAGAAAAATGAACATATTCAACAATGCAGCCTTGCTTATAGGTATTCCACTACTTTTTGCTTTCTCGATACCACTGTTTGGATTTATTTCAAAACAGCTGACAAAGTGGGTTACGATCTTTGTTATTGGATTCAACGCAACATTTTCGCTTTACATACTTCTTGCACACAAGTTCCCCAGTGTGGTTGTTATGGGGAACTGGGTCCCACCTTTTGGTGAGAACCTCTACGTTGGACCGGTGGCGGTGTTTTTGGTCACAGTCGTATCTCTGATCGGATTACTCATAGCCATATACAATCTTTGGGCGATCAAAGGAGGAGACGTTACCCGTTTCAGCGTTTTGTTTTTGATGTACATCGCCGGTGCAAGTGGCATCATACTCACAGGGGACATCTTTAACCTTTTCATATTCATGGAAATAACAGAAATAACTTCTTACGCTCTCGCCGCTTACGGTCCGGAAAGACGGGCACTTGGCGGAGCGTTTAAATTTTTGGTGGTGAGTTCAATAGGTTCAACGTTGTACCTTTTGGGTGTGATGTTGATTTACACCCAACTTGGAACTTTAAACATCGCAGAAATTGCGGCGAGAATAGGTCAAACCACGCCTGGACTTTTGACGTTCGCCGGCGTCTTACTCATCTCTGGACTGGCGGTGGAAGCCGAGCTCTTTCCGTTCAACGGTTGGGTGCCTGACACTTACACAGGTGCTGTTAATGGGGTTTCCGCAGCTCTCAGCGGCATAGGTGCCATTGCTGGTGTTTACGCACTTTTTAGAATCGTAATGACGGTTTTGGGTAAAGATGGAATGTACGTTCTCACTTATGGTAAGCTCGATCTGATGGCTGTGATAGCCATACTTGCAACTGCAACCGTCGTTATCGGAGAGCTTTCAGCCCTTACACAGAAAAATGTGAAAAAAATGCTCGCGTATTCTTCAATGGCTCAGATGGGATTAGTTGCCGCAGGCTTTTCAATTGGAAGTACGCTCGGTGTATATGGAGGAATTTTTCAACTCATAAATCATTCGATCGCCAAGAGTATGCTCTTCTTAATAGTTGGCGTTTTGGTAGCGGCGGGAGTTGGAGAAAGAATTGAAAACTTTAAAGGTTTATGGAAAAGAAGTCCATTTCTTTCTTTAGCTTTTACCATCGGTGCTTTCAGTATGCTTGGATTCCCACTTTTTGCGGGTTTCTGGTCGAAATTTGCAATAGTTGGAGCTTCCATTCAACGAGGAGGATGGTATGATTTTATCATTGGACTCGTACTCTTTGCATCAGTGGCGGAGGCTTTTTACTATTTGAGGATCGTTACGTACATCTTCTCTTCCACAGAAATGGAAAAACCCAAGATCAAAGTCAATCTTTCTCCGGCAATACCGATCTTTATTCTTGCCGTTGCCATCGTCGCAATAGGTGTGTATCCCAACCTTATAGGTAATTTCTCAATGCAATCGGCCGGGGAATTCACCCATAAAATGAAAGATTACGTGCTCAACGTCATACCGACGATAACCGCACATTGATGAGGGGATGATGAGATGAATTCAAATATCATCTGGCTTGTTGTTATACCTTTAATTGGAGCGGCAGTTTCTGCCATAGTCGTTCGTTACAAACTTCTCGATCGTATAGTCACGTTTTTAACGTTCGCCACAACTTTGTTCGTGCTTTTCTCTGTACACGTTGGAGATTCTTATCTTTGGAGCTTCAAATTTTTAGGAACAACGCTGAATCTAACTTTTGGCGTTAGTCACCTTTCAATATTTATGCTCTACATAAGCGTGGTTTTCGGAACGGTGCTAACTTTTTACTCTTTGATAGACAGATCTAAGATGAAAGGTTTTCTACTTCTCTTGATATTGGCAGCCAACAACTGGATATTCATGGCCAACGATATGTTGGGATTTTTCTTCGCTTGGGAGTTGATGGGTTGGTCATCGGTTCTCTCGGTTTTAGGCGGAAGAGAAACGGAAAATTCCAGACACTCTGCGCTTTATTACGCGATGATGAGCATAGCTGGTTCATACTCGATGCTCTTTGGAATATTCATACTTTGGAGACTCACCGGCACCTTTTCGATCGCGGCTAATGTGAGCTACCTTTCTTCTACGTTGGGGATGCATCCGTGGTGGGTGCTTGGCATAGTTTCCCTCTTTTTTGTAACTTTCATGATAAAGTCGGGAATTTTCCCGTTCCACACGTGGGTTCCACTCGCTTACGCGTATTCTCCAGATTCCTTTACTCCGTTTCTTTCAGGCGTTATGAGTAAGTACGGTGTTTACGGAATGCTGTTGTTTTTACCGATCAGTTTGATGGAAAAAGGCTTTCCGTCTGCCTTTGGAGGCATTCCATGGGCGAACTATACCTTTGTCTGGATTGGCGTGGTCACAGCCGTTGTTGGAACAATACTGGCCATTTTTCAAGATGATGTCAAAAAGCTTCTCGCATACTCCTCTTTGAGTAATCTTGGATACGTGGTGGCTGCCATAGCAATTTTTTCACCCGTTGGAGTTACCGCTGGTATATACCACGCTTTTAATCATCTTCTGTTCAAAGGGGCGTTGTTCATAACGTTGATCGCCGTTATATCGAGAACTGGTACTTCAAAAATGAGCGAAATGGGTGGCTTGTGGAAAAAAATGCCGATCACGTTTTTCACCTTTTTTATAGGTATCGCCTCTGCAGCTGGAATTCCTCCTTTTAATGGATTCGGTTCAAAATGGATGATATATCAGGCCATGATCAAACAACATTTACCATTTGCAATTATCCTGCTGTTTTTAGCTTCAACCGGCGCTTTTATGTATCTGTTCAAAGCTTTTCATTCGGTTTTTCTTGGACAACTTTCTCATAAATACGATAACGTGAAAGAGGTTTCGGTAATAGGACAGATAGTGGAATTTTTCTTGATGTTCGCCATGATATTCTTCGGCGTTCAACCAGGATACATACTCAAACCCATCGGAGCTATTGTTTCTTCCATGGGGCTAAAGCCACTACCGGTTATGGCAAATGGCTACGTGACGGGAATGTTCTCGAACGTTTACGTTCCTCTAATTGGATGGTCGCTGGCGATCAGTTTCATATTTGGATTTATATTGTTCTTTGTAACGGCAAAGCATAAGTACGTGCCTCAAGAAAATAATTACACGGCTGGACAGAATCCACAAGATTGGGGATTGACACCGGAAACTTACCAATTCAGTTGGAATTTCTATCAGCCCGTTGAAAAACTCTTCGCACCTTTCTTTAAAATAAAAGTAGATGGGTTTTTCAGAGGAGTTGGAGATTGGACAAAAGCCACGGGATCAGCGATCAAAGAGATCTTTGTTGAAAACGCGCAGATGTACACGTTCTTTGCCGTTGTTGGATTGATAATATTTGTGATAGCGGGGTGGGTTGCATGATTTTCTTTCTGAAGTTAATTCAAGGGATAGGTGTTGGAGCACTTTCCATTTCCGTTGGACTTCTTTT
>WFSH01000206.1 GCA_015486145.1 Mesoaciditogaceae bacterium | reverse complement strand
AGATTCGCTTTCTCGGCACATCCTGTGCCTCTCATCGCAGCTATCGCTTTGGTCGTGAAAGCAAGAATACATTGCACACTGTGCAATCTTGCTCTCTGTTCTTTCACATCTTGTATGGCGTCTTCATATGTTTTGACGAAGGCTTCAAGGGTGTTTGTTCTTTTAAAGGTTGTGTAATCGTGTTAAAATTATTGTCGATCGCGAAAAAGCCTATTTCATCTAACAACTATATTTTACATGGGAGGAGAAAAAGATGATAAAACTTTCGTATTGCCCAACGATGCAACCTTATTTGGAAAAGATCGCAAGAAATTTTGATGACATCGATTTTTTGCCTGCTTCAAGTGCTGCGGAAGTGCTGTACATGTTACGTGCCGGAAGCATAGATGCGGCACTCATAGGAAGAGTTGCCCATAGTAGGGAGTTGGATGAAAAGACAAAATTTTACAGGTTGAAAGGTGGAAACACTCTTATTTATCGTCAAAAAGCTGGCATAGGTTTTGATCAACTAAAAGAAGTTGAAGTCTACACCTACCTTCCAGAAGAGTTCATAAAAGACATATCAAGCGCATTTAAAAGAGTTATCCATTTTGATTCGTTAGATGAATGTCTTAAAGATGGATTGGCAACGCCTGTTTTGATAAATTGGGAAGATTACAGAGATGAATTTGAACTCTTAATTCCTATGGATGTGAGAGGTAAAACCCCTTACTTCCGCGCACCTGTTTTGTACTACAAAAATGACAGATTGTTGGATCAAAAGACACTTGAAAAAATGAAAGAGAGTTTAAATTAAATCCCTTTTCCCTAACTCAAGGACATATCACCAAATTTCTCCACCAAAGGCAATCGGCGCAAGATGGAGAATTATCCCAACAATCATATTCGGAAGAAGTGACAAAATCACATCCATCCCTCAGCCTGCAATCTGTGCATGAAGGAAAGAGCGCATGTCTAACTTTAAAACGAAAATACGAAAAATCTTCCGACTTCCATATCTCTGAGAGGCTTTTTTCATTTACGTTCCCGTAGCTTACAGCTTTTATTTGCTTTTTCAATCCGTAAACGTATTCCGTGTAAGTGTGTAAGAACCTATAGCATGGGGCGATTTCACCATCCCATCGCACAACGACGGAATTTTTTTGTATGAAATTGCAATACCTTTCTGTTTTCAATTCAAAATAGGGCAAATTCGTGCTGATTTTTCCCGTTATCTTTCTGGATATGCGGCTCTCCATATTCGCTTTTGGTTTGATGTAGAGCGGAAGCGAAAGTTCTTTTTCAGATGTTGGGATTATGTTTGAAAGTATGAATCTTGATGCGCCGGCGTCGACGAATTTTTGAAAAAAAGATTCTATGTTGTGAACGTTTTTCGTGGAAAGCACAGTTTGAATGGTTACCACCGGCTTTCCAAGCTTTTCACGCGCGATGCGATCGGAGATCTTTTTGGTGAGGTTCAATATCCATGAATAAGCACCGTGACCAGCTGTTCCCGGCTCTGCCGAAAATATGAATTCGTCCAACGATATGGAAAAAAAGAAATCCAACATCTCATCGGTTATGAGGTAGCCGTTAGATTCCAGCAAGAGTTTGTAGCCTTTTTCTTTTACAAACTTTGCCATCTTTTTGAAGTTTGGATTTGTTAAAGGCTCTCCAATCCCACCGAAAATGATTTCTTTCACTTTTTTCATATCTTTAAGGCCATCGAAAATGTTGTAAAAAGTCTTCAAATCCATCTTTCCAAATTTTTCCTCAAATGAATTTCTGAAACACATCTCGCAGTGCAGATTGCAATCCGAAGAAAGCTCTATGTACACTTTTTCTATGTTGTTGTCAGGTTTTAATGTTACCTCTGCATCTCTGAGGTTGAATTTATACGTCTTCAACGTTTACCACCTCAAAATCGTAATCAAGCAAGTCAACGAAAAGTATCTTCCCAATTAAATTGTTAGGCTTTTCGCATATGAGATTTACCACTTCCATTGCTTGTATAGAAGCTACCAAAGAGATCACTTGCAAAAGTACCGGCGTTTCTTTCATATCTTCCGGAAAGGAAAGCACATCGGATAAGGTTTTCTTCTTTAACGTCAAAATCTGGCCGACGTATCCATTCACGCCAGCGTGTACAAACGGTATGGACTCTTTTGCCGCCAGTTCACTCAGCAACGTTTTAGAACGGCCGTTGTCCAAGCAATCAATCACGACGTCCACTTTTGGGATGCGAAAGTTCTTTTCAACCTTTTGGAAAATGGGATGGATTTCCGTTGAGAAGCCTGTTTTTTCCAACCGTCGTTTCGCAATCTCAACCTTTTTCTTTCCAACATCTTCGATGCTGTACAAAATTTGACGATGTATGTTAGTTTCATCCACCACATCGTCATCCACAACGTACAAGCTGGATATGCCATTTCTCGTCAAAATGGTGGCAACGGTTGAGCCTAAACCACCCATTCCTGCGATCAAAACGCTGGATTTTTTCAACCTTTCCTGGCATGCTTTCCCTATAACCGGAATTTGTCTTACAAAGTATTTCGAATAGCTCATCATCCACCCGCTGCAGGAGGGAATATCTGCACTTTGTCTCCATTGTGAAGAGGCGTGTCAAGCAGATTAAGATGCCAAAAACTCTTGCCGTTTATAAGGATGTTGGTTCCCTTTATAGGTTGACCACCTTTTACGAGTTTATCGTATATCGCTGGATTTACATCCAGTGAAAGGCGGTGGAGCAACTGCTCCACCGTCAATTTTCCATCGCTTTCGTATTCCAATTTCTTTATCTTCAAATCAAGCCGAAGCGTTGAGTAAAATTCGACGTGTAGCCTCAAAATCCCAACTCTTTTCTCTTCTCTGTGGTGGGAATTCCATTTTCATCCCATCCTCTTACTTTGTAGTATTCTGGAATTAGCACGCTTAGCTTAACGGTTGCGCCTTTTTGTGGGCCGTCTGGAAGTGGATCTTCCAAAAATCTCTTCGGTAGGGTATCCTCTTTTGGATCAAGGCCGGCTTCAAGATTGAAGATCCTTTCCAAATTCCATATTCTTTCGCCGATTTTCATCATTTCTTCTGTACTCAAGTTGTAACCGGTTGCCGCGTTTATCAAATCGGCGTAATCGTCTCCGCCAAGTGCGAAGGAAGTGAAAAGGCACAATCCAGCTGAATCAATGACGGCTGTTAGATCCTGGAATGTTTTTACCCATTGCGCTTTTCCTTCAAGCTTCTGCGTTTCCAATTTCTCTGGAACGCCAAGAATTTCTGGGGAAATCATGTAACCTCTTACATGGCAAGCGCCCCTGTTTGAAGTGGCATATTCCAAGGCATGTCCTTGCGCTCCCCTTGGATCGTAAGCGGGTATTTCCTGTTTTTTAACGCTCATTGAGAGCTCTGGATGTCCATGCGCTTGAGCAAATCTGTATGATCCTTCTGCCAATTTATCGCCAAGCCCTTCGCGGTACGCTATCGCTTTCGTGTAATAGACAATGGCTTCGGAGCTTCCGAAACGCGGCTTTGTCGCATTTCTTATCTCTTCATCTTTCAAATATCCCTTTTCATACAGTTCCATGGCACAAGCGATTGTGGAACCCGTTGAAATTGTATCAAGCCCAAGTTTGTTGCAAAGGAAGTTCGCTTCGGTTATGGAAACAAGATCAGAAACGCCACAATCGGCACCGAATGCCCAACCACTTTCGTATTCTGGACCTTCTCCTTCTTCACCGGTTGGCAAGGTTACAACCCTTCCACACGCTATAGGACATCCAAAGCACGCTTTGTTTCTTATGAGATACCCTTTTTCGACCAAAGCCTCTCCGTTTACCTCTTCAACGTATTCGTACGTACCTTTATTGAAATTTCTGGTCGGGTACAAACCGTTTGCGTTTATTATGCTGTCAAGAACCTTCGTTCCAAGTTTTGGGAGGCCCTCACCCGTTATGCCATTGGAACGCAACGTCGTTATCTTTTCTCTCACCACTTCGGAGAACTGACCTTTGTCTTTCACTTCTGGCCTTTTATTTCCTCTTACAACGATGGCTTTCAGCATCTTACTTCCCATAACCGCTCCAACGCCAGTTCTGCCGGCGGCTCTTCCCTTGTCGTTTATAATTGAAGAAATCAAGACCAAATTTTCACCGGCTGGGCCTATACAGGAAACTTTTGCCCTTTCATCTCCCACTTCTTTTAGAATAGTATCTGTGGTGAAATACGTGTCTTTTCCCCAAAGACGCGATGCGTCTTTTATTTCAACATCTCCGTTCATGATGGAAATGTAAACCGGTTTGTCAGCCTTTCCTTCGATTATCAACATATCGTAGCCTGCAAATTTCAACTCCGCGCCGAAAAAACCACCGGAGTTGCTCGATGCAATCGTCCCCGTTAGCGGCCCTTTGGTAACAACCATATACCTTCCGCCCGTTGGAGCAGTGGTGCCTGTTAAAAGTCCGGTTGCAAAGATGAGTTTGTTTTCTGGGGAGAGCGGATCGATTTTGAGATCGATTTCATCCATCAGGATCTTCGATGCCAATCCACGTCCTCCGAGATAAAGTTTGAAGAGTTTCTCATCGATTTGTTCAACTTTCGAAGTTTTGTCAGTGAGATTTACCCTCAGAAGCTTGCCCGTGTAGCTCACACGTATTACCCCCTTGAAAAGAGTACTCTCCTTTCCAAACACGGGAGGCTGAGAGGTTTCCCCTTCAACCCATTGGTTAAAAATTCATGGGTTTTGCAGAACGTAGACCTTTAGAATTTTAACTCGGAGGTGATGATATTTTATCATATAAATTACATTTTTTGCAAAAGAAGCTAAAACAAAATTTTTAAGTTAATAAAGTTAAACTTTGTGGTTCTTTTCATTTTTGTGTGGGTAAAACATGACGAATCTCTATTCTGTCCTTGAGTTTGATCAAAGTCATTCAAAAACACCTTGTTATCAAGTAAAAAAATAAGCACCCTCGAAGTACTGTCAGGACATATGAACTCATTGTTTTTTGATTTCGTAGTGGCAATTCATGAATTGCCCGTACAAACAGAAATAAATGCCGAATATTCTCAACAACATAGGGGCACGGAATATCACGAAAATTTGTCATCATATTCAACACGTAGGGGCACGGCATGCCGTGCCC
>WFSH01000205.1 GCA_015486145.1 Mesoaciditogaceae bacterium | reverse complement strand
GTTGGTGGTTACGTGACAGTCGACCTCAAAGACGTAACTTTGGAAAAAGCGCTGAATTTGGTACTCTTGGCGGGTGGGTATTCATGGACAAAGATAAACGGAGTTTACTTTGTTTCCTTGGCCACACCATCCAGCGATAAGTTTAGGTACTTCACAACAACTGTCGAATATCACTCTCAAAATTATAAATCAATGGATTTGGTATCTTTGATCCCTCAGTACATGAGGAAATACGTAAACACAGCCGGAGGTGATCTGTACACTTTAACGATCACGGCACCAAAAGAGATATCTGAAAGAATAATCTCATTACTCAAAAGGCTTGACAAACCTCGAACAGAGATCAACCTTGAAATCACCGTTGTAGAAGTCAGCGAATCTCTATTTAAAAAATGGGAAAGAGATTGGGGATTCAGCACTTCGACAGGAACATCCACGAGTTTTTCAATATCTGGCGATTGGTTCAAAATCAACATTCTCAATGCCCTTGGAAACTTTACCGGCAATTTTAACCTCAATCACACCTCTGAAAACCTAAAAGTGCTATCAGATTCTAACATTCACGTGCTCAGCGGTGCACAATCTAAGATTTATTCAAAAACCACGCGAGTTTACCAATACACAGAAAATAACACGACAAAATATCAAAACATAGCCATCGGTGTTGAAACCAACATACTCCCAATACTCATGGGTGAAAAAATGGTTCTCAACATATCTCAAACTCTCTCTTCAGCAGAAGAATCTGGTGCGGCAATACCTTCAGCGGTTCAGCAAGGTATTCAAACGACGATCATCATGAACATGGGGACAAGAATGTCCGTCGCATCTTTGAGCTTTAAGACGCTCGCAAGTGTCGAATCAAAAATTCCATTGCTTGGTGACATACCCCTGATTGGAAAACTGTTCACACAGTTGAGTTATAAAAACGTTCAAAAACGGATCGTGCTCTTTGTAGCTTCGAAGGGTGGTGATGAACAATGAAAAAGAGAATCCTAATAACATTTCTCAGTATTTTACTCTTATCGTCACTGTCTCTCGCGGCTTCTTTTTCATATAACGATATGGATCTCAGGCAAGCACTTTACGACATTTCTAAAACTTTCGATTCGCCTATGGTTCTATCTGACGACGTTGGAGGATGGATCAACGTGACTTTCAATGCAAATAACGTTGAAAGTGCCTTGAAAATAGTACTCTTAAGTACAAATTATACTTTTGCAAAATGGGACAACGTGTATCTCATTGGAAGCATGAACTCACCTGATACAAACCGTGTCATACTCTTCAAAAACGAAGTCGTACTTTTGAAAGACACGTATCCAAAAACCGTATACGATCTCCTGGGAAGTTTGTCAAAGTACGTCGTTTATTCCCCAGATTCCATGTTCATGGTTATAGATGCCAACGAACAAACACGCCAAAAGATCATGAACATGATATCTAAAATCGACGTCCCAAACACCAACAGATTCTTCTCTTACGAGATACATGAATTAACAACTGATGAATACCAAAGATTTAGACAGTTCGAGCAATACAACAAATCAGGAATACTAAATCTTTCGAACGCTGCCTTTGACATTTTCAAAGAGATCATAAAGATAAACGGAGAATCGGATAAATTTGGCACAGTCGCATTACCAACGGTAGGCGAAATGGCGGTTAACACAACAGATCCCATTTTAGCCATTAATCTCAGTTCTTTCAAAAACGTTGTGGATATTTCTGTAAAAACAGCTGGAAATGTTGTCTCCTCTTCAATGAGTCCACAAAAAAACCACGCAATAATTAGCTTAAAAGCGGGCAACAAACGTTTTCTCGTACTCACAAGTTTTGCAAACACACCCAAAGAATCTGAGATCTTCTCGTTAAACGAGAAAAAAACTGTCAATATCTTGAGCATTGTGGGAAATGCTAACCCGACATTGGAACAATACGGTGGAATGATCTCGTACGGTTCTACCAAACTGTCACTCATCGGTGAAATGAGCGTATCAGCTGGATCTACACCAACAATTGGACTGGGGTTGAAAGCAAATTTGATAGACAACATGTACGGTACCGTTGAATTGAAATTTGAAAATGGTCAACCCTTAATATACGCTAAAATCATCGATACAACATTTGTGGATCCTTTTATGCTGAGAGCATCGGTAAGCGAAGAAATGGGCTATCAAAATTTTAAACCCCTTCAGATGTCTCTTGGTGCCGGTTTATCCATTTGGAACATTGATATTTTTGGGGGATTGATAGGGGAATGGGACACACTTCAACCCTATATAGAAGCAAATCTGAGCTATGAATGGCTCTACGGATCGCTTCTATGGAAACAAACGGGTGGTTACGCCTTCGAGCTTGGCATAACCACCTCATGGTGAGAAAGGTCGTCTTTCTCTACCCCTTTTGTGGCCGTGTAAACGGCCACACTTTTATCCCCTTGTATAAGCATCACCATACTCAAAATGAAAAGACACATATGATAAAATCAAAATGGGTAACTTAAATGCGTTTTTAAACTGGAGGTGATGAAAATAATAGCTTTCATATCAGATTGGGGATACGACTCTTACTACGTGGGAGCTGCAAAATCGGTTATTTATGGAATATCCCCGAAATCCGTTGTAATAGACATAACCCATGGAATAACTCCATTTAACGTTAAAGAGGCTTCTTACATCATCGAAAGGGTATTTGACGATCTCCCCGAAAGAACTATTTTACTCGCAGTTGTTGATCCTGGTGTTGGAACAAAAAGAAAAGCGATAGCTATGGAGATCGATGATAAGTGCTGCGTTGGACCTAACAACGGAATATTTACTCGCCTTTTCAATCGTGACGTAATTTCATGCTACTCTATTGAAAATCCGAAATATTTTTACAAAAATCCACCATCAGAAACTTTTCACGGTCGAGACATTTTTGCCGCCGCTGCCGCTCACATAGATAACGGCGTTTTCATCGACAAACTCGGACCAAAGTGGTTAGAAATCACAAGTCTTGATTATGCGAAACCAACAATAGAAAATGGGATGATAAGTACTGAAGTCGCTTACATAGACAGCTTTGGTAACCTTGAAACAACGATAACCATGGATGACTTGATTCAGGCTAAAATCACCGAAAATATTTTTTTGATAAATGGCAAACGTGTCGTTCGAGCCAAAAACTACTCTGAGAGCGCCGAAAACATCATTCTTGCACATTTTGACAGCTCTGGATATCTTGAAATATCGTCAAATTGCGGAAAGGCCTCAGAAATTCTGAAACTTTCTCCTGGAGATCGCATCATTTTAGAAAGAAAATAACGTGAATCCAATTTCAAATCGTTTCGAGTCTTTTTCAGTTTAGACTCCCTACCTCGTTCTTCTTGATATCTTCAGCAATTGCAAAAATTGCTCTCTGCATGGTCATGTTGGTAACAATATCATTCCAGCCACCGTGCCGAAATCTTGTGAAGAGAAGCGTTAGAATCTGAGACGAATTTCGCTCTGGCATTTTTATTTCATCTTGTTGTATAATAGACGGCTTACCGTATACGGGTAAGTAAAAATCCAGGGGGTGATTGTTTATGAAAAAACTGATTCTCGTTCTATTAGTTTTATCACTTTTAACTTTTGCTGTTTTTGCCCAGCAGATAGTCGTTGTGACTTTTTGGGAAGGAATGGGCGCAAAGCTCGGAACAACGCTAACACAGATCACC
>WFSH01000204.1 GCA_015486145.1 Mesoaciditogaceae bacterium | reverse complement strand
TTCTGAAAAGCTCAGCGATTTTGTTTATTTCTTCCACCACGTCTTTGAGAATCGAAAAGGCAACCACATCAAATTGTTTAACGGCCTCAAAGAGGCTCTCTACGACAATGGGAACAGGATCGAACTTTCTTAAGTTTACGGTTATGAGATCCTCCACCTCCATTTTCAATTTGTCTTCCAATATTTCTCTAAGCACTGTTTTAGGCCCTCTTCCATCTTTTGCCCTTACCGCGGCGGAAGTTACCTTGGAAGCGATCAAATGAGCGCCTAACCCATCTCCAAGTTCTTGGGATAGTCCACCTATTCTTTCGATTTTTTCACCATCAGAGGCAAAATTTGTGTTGCCGGTTCCACAAGTTATGAGAATACCTTTTCCATCTACGGTACCAGATTTTAATCCCACGAATCCATCATTTTGAAATGAAAATGTCTTAAGTCGGAGTTTTGAAAGTGCCTTTTCAATCAGCTTAAAATCGGCTTCTCTATCAGCTCCGGCCATACCCAGATATGTAACAAATTCCCCTCTATCCACTTTCGATTTCAGTGACACTTCTTCTATTCCTTCGTTAAGGATCTTTAAGGTCATATCTATGCCACCACAAGATTGAAAGTTTGCCCCACTTTTTCTTGCATAAGCCAAAATTTCTCCGTCTTCTCCGCATAAAAGAAAGTCCGTTTTCGTGTTTCCAACGTCAACTCCCAAAAATGCCTTCACTCTTTCATCACCGCTTTTTCAAACAAGCTCCACAATATAATTCTCTCGCACATGTCCGTACACAACCTTTCTCAAAAAAGACATTGCGCTTATCGATAACGCGCCATTTACCACTGAAAAGTCACCATGCTCCGAAATTCTCCAGTTTTGTTGTTCATATAAAGGAATCTCCTGAAATTTCTCAAAATCTTTATTCTTGTCGGAATTCCAAGCTAACACCACTTCATCTGGATCGAAAAGTAACGACAGGTTGTTCAACAACCTTTGCAAAATTCGGATTTTCCTTTGTCGTTCACATTTGTTGAAGAAGTTCTCAAAATCCATGTCGTTCTTCTCATCGAAAATTGACAAAAAATCCCCCATTTCTCCAGCTTTGCCGTGTGTACCACTGTAGAGGCGTCCGTTGATAACTATACCTACACCTACTCCGTTGCTTAAGTAAACACTCACAAGATTTTCTTTGTTATATCCTCTGTCTGCAAGTTCACCGATCGCCAAAGCGTTGGCATCATTTTCAAAAATAACAGTACAATTGGGGAAATCTTGATGAAATTTTTCCTCAAAAAAATTTTTTTCGAAAATGCCCTTCCACTTTAGTGGAAAATCCAACGCCACGCCCATTTTTTCGTTCACCGTACCAGCCACGGCGATAGTGAGAATTTCTAACTCCGTCGGGCTGAAAAAATTTTCTTTTGAGTAAGTGAGAAGTCTGTCATGAATGGCTTCGGATAACTTTTTGGGATTGGTACAATTAAACACTTTCTTTTCTTTTATTATTGGTTTTCTGTCCAATGCAGATACCGATAGCGTGAAAAAACTTTTATCAACCTGTATACCGGCTATCTTTTTAGAAAAATAATTGAAAGTGAGCCTTTCTGGCCGCCTTCCAGCCTTAGATCTATTTTTTCCGTAGATAAAAATGAGGTCATTCAAATAGGGTTCTATCGTGCGTAAAACGGTCGGCAAACTTATGTGTAATTCTTTAGAAAGCTCTGTTCTGGTTTTTGAACCTGCTATGTACAGACTACGCAAAATTTCAAATGAATTTGTGCTTTTTAAGACTGATGCCGTTTTTCTCTGTTTTTGAATTTTCATTCTTTGCCTACTTTCTAACAGTTTGAAATAATTATATACTTAACTTTTTAATAATCCAAGTCTCAAATTTTGTCATTTTTGTGGATTATTGTCAAAGGAATGAAATGACGAAAGGAATTCTAATTTTTCCTTTAAAAAATTACGTTTTTCTCGAAATTACTCCAAATTTCTATTAAAGGGCAACAGCCCAAACAAAGAAGGAGGTTTTTAGGTTCTCTTCATTTTTGTGTGGGTAAAACATGAGAATTCTCTATTCTGTTCTTGTAGATTTGAACAAAGTCATTCAAAAACACATTGTTATCAAATAAAAGAACAAGCACCATCGAAGTACTGTCAGGACATATGAACTCATTGTTTTTTGATTTCGTAGGGACAATTCATGAATTGCCCGTACAAAAGGTTGCTGAATTATCCACGTTGTCATCCTGAACTTGATTCAGGATCTCTTCAAAACGAGATTCCGGCTCGGTGGCCGGAATGACCTTTTCACGACCAAAGCGATAGCTGCGATGAGAGACACAGGACGTGTTGAAAAAGTGAAACACTCAAGGATGAGTGTTGAGCGGCCTCATATTTTGAATTGGAAGATGGAAAAAAGAGTGAATCCGTTTTGACATGACTTCGAAAAAAATGCCTTGGCCGCTTGGAAAGTGGAACCTAAATCAAAAAGCGTTACATTCAAATGTTGCTCACATGCTCTCATGGGGAGATTAATGCTTCTTGTAATACCTTTCGTAATGTTCACGTACAACATGAGTACTTACAACGACTTTTAATGCTTTTTGGCTTTTCACTTCCTTTGAAGTTTTGGCAAAACTTCAAAAAACTCTTTTCAAATATACCCAATTTCCTTCTTCTGCCGACTTGAACAGTGCGTCCACAACCTTTATGTTGTTTAAGGAATCTTCTTCAAGCAAAGAAAGAGGTTTGTTTTCCCTTATGGCTTTTGCAAAATACTCAAATTCCAAAAGGTAATGATCGGCAGGACCAACGTAAATATCTCTCGTTCCTATGCCGGTTCTCACCACTAGATGTGCGGGAACATCTGGATAGGTGTTGAAAGGTATTTCCACCAACAGTGTTCCAGCTGTCCCAAAGATCTCCACGCTCTGATTTGGAAAAGCTTGAGTAGCAACTGTGAAAACGGATCTTTTTCCCTGATCAAAATCGAGTATGCCGGAAACAAGGGAATCAACGTTAAATTTCTCATCCTTTTTCAGCAATGCCAATACTCTCGAAGGTTCTTCACCAAAGATCCATCTCGCACTGGAAATGGCATACACACCTATGTCAAGTAATCCTCCACCCCCAAATTCTGGAACATTCCGTATGTTTTTTGGATCCCTGTTGTCGTAAGAAAAGTAACAGTGAACCGTTTGAATATCACCAAGTTCCCTGCTATCCACTATTTCTTTTACTCTTTTCCATTGAGGATGGTGTTTGTACATGAAAGCTTCCATGAGAAAAACGCCTTGCCTTTTTGCATATTCAAAAGCTTCATTTTCATCTTTGTAGTTAAGCGCCAACGGCTTTTCACACATTATGTGTTTATGGGCGTCCGCCGCTTTTTTTATGTATTCCAAATGCATGTGATTGGGCAACGGAATGTAAACCGCTTCTACCTCTTCGTCTTTTAAGAGTTCTTCGTAAGAGCCATACCATTTTTTTATTCCATGCTTGATGGCAAATTTTCTTGCTTTTTCGGGAGATCTGCTCGATACAGCGTAGATTTCAACCTTGTCGGAACTCTTCAAAGGAAAGAACACCCTTTTTATGAAATGATTGGATATACCTAATACCCCAAGTTTTAACTTTTCCATACTTTTCATCCCTCCCTCTTTTTTCTGAGCACGGTACAAATGTGGCAAGCTAAAAACAAAAACGCTGGCACGGTAAGAAGTAAGAAAAAAGGTCCGTGGGGAATTCTCCCTTTCAGGTTCCATTCTACAACGTAAAAAGCCCCCAGGCTTAAGATGGATGCTAAAGCACCTATCCATTCGTATTTCCACGCTAAAAGCAGGCCGGTTAAAACTCCTGTGGGAAAAAGCACAAGCTCGCCCCATTCTACCAGTGCGGGAAGCGGTTCGGATGGATTAAGGGCACTTCCCACCAGAAAAACCGTCACAAATCCAAGGCTTATCAAGCTCCATATTTTGGCCGTTCGTCGCAATTGGACGATTATCGTCATTTCATTCATTTTGCTCACCTTCTTTCCAACTAACATTTACCCCCCTTTTATTTGTCATTAAAAGGAAATGAAAAGAATCTGTGAGAAGAAAGATTGGCTCGGGCTCAATGCTTGAAATAAGTCTTCATTGTGAGTGTCGATGTTACAAAGCACTGCTAATGCCAAACCTTGCAAATAATTGAATGAATCAAAATGAGACTAAAAATGCGTGAAAAGCAACTACAAAGAACAAAGTCAGCCAAAAAGAAATTAAATCTCACCCTCGAAGTACTGTCAGGGTACATGAGCTCATTGTTTTTTTGTTTCGTAGGGGCAATTCATGAATTGCCCGTACAAAAGGCTGCTGAGTTATCCACGTTGTCATCCTGAAAGTCCCGCAGGAACTATTCAGGATCTCTTCAAAACGAGATTCCGGCTCGGTGGCCGGAATGACCATTGAGTGATTCATAATGGCATTATTGTAAAAGGCTCTATAACTGTACGAATTTTGACAAGGCTTCAAGGGGTGGTAAAAAAGAAAAAACAATGAACTCATATGTCCTAGTACTTCAAGGGTGTTTGTTCTTTTACTTGATGACAAGGTGTTTTTTGAATGACTTTATTCAAACTTACAAGAACAGAATGGAGAATTGTCATGTTTTACCCACACAAAAATGAAGAGATCCTTCCTTTCAACTCATGTAAACTTTTCTTTTTCCAAATCCGAAAACGAGATGGTTTCCTTCAAACCAGAAATCAATTTCTTCTTTACCGTCATAGATCGTGTTAAATCCGGAAAAATGTGTGTTGATATAGTGAAGACCAGGCTTGATTTGGCTCAACTTCTCGAAAGTTAAGTTGGCGTTTGCCACAATCCTTCTGAGTATCTCTCTATCCTTACCCCTTAAGACGAGAAAAGCAACTACCGGACTTTTTTTCAGCAACAAGAGAGTCCAATTTGCATGGGTAATGAGCGCGCACTCTTTTCCATGGATCTCTTTGTTCAAAAATATCATCGTGTCTTCGAAATCTTCTACCTCTTTTTGGTGGCTTGAAAGTTGAAGAATAGATTTTGACAAAAGAGTTATCGATTCAAAGGCTATCATCAGAGCGATCGAGTATATCATCATTGAAATAAGAAGTTCCAGAAGAATTGTCCCCGGTTTTGAGTGGCAAAAAAATTCTTCTTTTGCTGGATTTGAACGGATATTCATACCAAATCCTCCCATCCGTAGATTGATGTGTGATCATTTCTTTTTCTAAATCCAAAGGCATATCCTTAAAATCCAAAAGGACGTTTGAAATCGAAATCAGAAAGGTAAGATCTTGAGTACCCATTTCTATAAAATTTTCCCGGCGCGTTAATCTTTCAATCCCGGCAGCTACCATGAGAAAAAGCATAAAAGAAAGCAAGAGAAATACGATGGACTCTATCAAAACACTTCCATTTTTCATTTTAAGTAGAAAAAGTAAATGATGATCATTACGGCCATTACAATCCCCCCAACCAACATTGTCGCTATCAAGAGATCAACAAAATTAATCTTTTCTCTTTCAATATCGTCAATTTTATCATATTTATCATATTTTTGGTAATTATGGTGAGATTCATTTGAATTAAGTGATACGTTGATTTTTGGAACCTTAACAGCTGGTGACATGATATTCACGTTTGTGCCAATCAATGATTTGAAGGGCACTCCCGCACAACTTATCTTCACAAGCATAAACTCGTTTCTAAAATTTTCAACGAGTTCTTTAGAGATGAGCATTCCTACAAGTGGGCGTGTGTTTTCACCAGACTTGTCAAATGAATCTGGAAAAGCCTCTACAATTTTTGATTTGGATTCGTCGCTTGAAAAATTTAAAACGGTAAAATAAATTTGCTCTCCAACGTCAAAAGAAGTGATAGACTTTCCCTTGATCGGATCTATTATTGGATAAGCTTCTGACATATCTTTCAAATCGTCTCGTGACAAAACCGACCGCGCATCTTTTGGAATGTCCAGAGTTGACACTTGTCTTGAAAACTCTGAATAATCAAGTTCTTCAACGCTCATTTCGAGTTTGAGCTGCTCTACCCAATCCTCGAAAAAATTAGTCACCATGGATTTCATCACATCTTTATCGTTCAACTTGTTGGAAGTCAAGAGCTTTGCACCAAAGGATGGATCTGAAGATAAGCGTGTCTTTATGTACTTCAAAAAATCTCTATTCATGATCTTAAAGTCAGGAGAACTTTGAGTCACTTTTAAAATACTCTTTGATAATTCGCTTTGAAATATTTTAAACGGATCGTCCAGTTTACACGTCACAAATGACGATAGGGTAAGTGGAAATTGCAAAGCTTCAAACTTCAAATTTCCGTCTTTTTCCACCACAAAGTATCCTACGTACCCCTCGACTGTTATCTTACTCCGTCCTTTGTATTTTAGTACGAGAAAGTCTTTCACTGTGCCAATCCCTTCGCTCAAATCTCATGGAAGCTTCACGAATAAGAACACTCATGATATGTGTTATCTTATGAACATTACCATGTTTTTTCCAGCTTTTTTTCCCATTTCGAGCAGTTTTTCACCATTTTCAAGTAGCTTTGAAAGCTCTGTCTCATCTTTTGGAAAATGGATCACAGACACGGTACATGTGAGTTGAACGATTTTACCGTCAACTTTAAATTTTTTCTCAGCACATGTTTTGTTTATCCTATTTGCCACTGAAATTGAATCTTTTTTGGAGATCTCGGTTAGAAGTATGAGAAATTCGTTTGCTCCCAACCTTGAAACTGTGTCGAGAGGCACCCTTACAGTTTCTTTCAAAAATTTACCAATGTCTCTAAGCACGATGTCGGCTTGTTCACGATCTATTTTCGAGGTTGCCTTCTCAAAATCATCTATGTCCACAAATATGAGTGAATACTGAATGTCTTCCTGAAAAGCTTTCGAATGGAAAAAATTGATGTAATTAAGCATGTGATCACGAGAATACACCCGAGTGATCGGATCCATGACTTCTCGAGTTCCCATTTTTTCTATCACATTTTCTATGTTGTCAAACTCTTTTTTCACAAGTTGGTTGTATTGCTCAATAAGTTCTTCCATCTGCTGGGACTGTGACTCGTACCATTCTACTCTTTTTTTCATTAAGCTGTTCTGTTTTTCCAATTTATCAATCTTTCTTTTGAGTTCATCAGGACTAACATATTTTTTATCCCAATAACCAGGGAAGAATCTCCTTATTTCTCTCTCAGCGGAGTCTTCGGAATCGGAGGCGTGAATCGTATTGGCAGGTTCATCCAACGATAAGTCCCCTCTTATGGTTCCAGGAGCGGCCACCACAGGATCTGTTGCTCCAACAAGCTTTCTAACCACGCCTATGGCATCTCTACCTTCCACTACCATTGCAACAACTCGACCACTCGTTATGTAAGAAATCAACTCTTTGTAAAAACTTTTATTCACGTGCTCAGCATAGTGCTCTTCAGCCAATTTTTTGGTCATTTTCAGCATTTTCATTGCGGTGATCTCAAACCCTTTTTTCTCAAATCTACTCACGATTTCTCCAATTAAACCTCTTTTAACCCCATCAGGCTTTATGAGAACCAGTGTACTTTGCACCTTTATCCCTCCTTAAGTAATTTGCCAAACTCTCTTCAAATAACAGAGCGAATCCCCTTTTTGCCAAAATTGGATCGTCACCAAATTTATCGACAATTTCTTCCACTCGCTTTAATTTCACCATAGAAGATAAAGCTTTGAATTTTTCAAGATAAGAGATCATGTTGTCCAACTCTTCAACGTTTCCAACGGGTCCATGGCCAGGTACGACCCATTTTAAAGGCTTTTCTTTTATCTTTTTCAACTTTTGAATCCATCTGTTTAAATCTGATTCTTTTTCTATTTCCGCGTGGTATTCAGAAAACAACAAATCTCCACAAAAACAAACAGCGTCTGGCCAAACGTAAACCACACATGAATCTGGAGTATGTCCACCCATCTTCACAATTTCGACTTTTTTATCACCGAGATTGATCTTGATCCTATTTTTGAAAGTTATCGATGGAGGAACGAGTTTCGCATTTTTCAGTTCTCTTTGAAGAAAAGGCTCAAGTGTCGACTTAAAAGCTTCAAGATCGAATCTCTCGATGTATGCTTTGGTAAGCAGGTTACCAATAACCGGGGCATCTACCGCGCAATTTCCAAGAATGTGATCTAAGTGATAATGGGTATTTATAACATATATAAGAACCTTAGAAGTAATATTCGACAAAAAATCAACCATTCTGTGGGCTTTTGACGGAAAGAAGGTGGAATCCACCATCATCGCTCCGCTTTTTCCTATTATGAGACCGGAATTTGAAGCACCGTTAGAATTTTCGGTGACAAAAATGGAGTCCCCTATTGAAAACATTTATTTACCCCTGTATTTGAAATGTATAACCGTCATGGGTGAAGGGTTTCCGTAAAGATCGAAAATATCACGCGTTATCAACACGTAATTCCCATTTTTCAAAGGATTGCGCAAGATAAGGGTTAAAGCTTTGCCTTTAACGCTCACCTTTTTTATTTTCACCCTAAGAATGGAAACGTTGAATCCAGGGATGACAAACGGCTTGATCTCTTTGTCAAAATAAATTACCACTTTGTTGGAAGAAACGACGTCAACTTTTACCATCCTTGGTGGTATCACGTAAACAGAAGAGTTGGTGGCCTTCCCAGTTGCAAGCCAATAAACCGAATTGATGGCGATAACCGAGTCGTCACCAGTTTGCCAACCATCGTACAATTCTTTTCCAGGAGTGCCTGTTCCATCGTCAAATGGGGAACTATCCCCGATGGCGACAAAACGTCCCTTTCCGTATCTGCCGTACGCCACGTAAATCTGCCCCGTGTAAAGTCTGATCGCAGGTTTCACATTCTTCCTCAAAATCTTTATCGTACATCCGGCCCATTCTCCAACTTTTTTAACCCCTTGTGTAATGGGAGATGGTTCAACGTATTCTGCGGGGTATTCACTCCGCGTATCGCGTTCAAATTGAAAACCGAGTTTTTCTACAAACTCATCAAATATTGAAACGGCGTCCCAACCATTTCCGTTTCTATCAGAGTTCACGTGATCGGCTATAAAAAAGACTCCTCCTCCATCACGAATAAACTGAAGTATCGCACGTTGCTCTTCTATGGAAAATGGATCGTTTGGTTCTGGAATGACCAACACGGAATATTTATTGAGAAGTTTGGTGGTAAGAAAGTTGGACGTTTGTTCAACGCTAAAGAACCTTTTCAAAGTCTGCGCAAAGTCTGAATAAGCCCCATTAATGGTCCAATCGGCGTTACCAGCGGTTTGAGCGTGTCCAGCATCGAAAAGAACACCTGCGGCAAGAACAACAGTGATCGTTAAAATCAAAAGAATGAGAACGACGATAAGACTTCTTTTGTACATGCTATTCACCTTCATCGTTTTTGTATTTTTCAATAATGTCTATGGAATTTTTTAAATCCACTATTGAGACTGCTTCTTCAGAATATTTATCAACACAAAAAGCGTTAAAATTTTCACCTAATTCCACCTCTACATTTTCCCCTTCCACAGAGTGAAGAAAAAATGTGTACCCCTCTCCTCTACGTTTGATACCAAGACTTAAAGGCTCTTGAAAAAATTCTGTGAATTTTTTCGTGTGTATCACCACAAAATTTGGCCTGTGATTTGACAGCCATGATGCCACGTATTCTCTGGATTTCTCGCCCACGTTTTCTCCTCCAAAATTAATAGAACGGATCTTTTCAGATCCGTTCTATTTTAACATGTTTTTCAAAACTTCTCCATCTTTTAAAATTGCTCGGAAGCAAGTCTTTTGTAAGTTTCGTATCTCTCTTTTGCATCCCTTTCGGCTTTCTTGTACAATTCTTCGGCAATTTCAGGGAACTCGATCTTCAACGACGAATACCTAACTTCACTCATTAGAAAGTCTCTAAAGGATTCTTTGGGCTCGCTGGAATCCAAGACGAATGGGTTCTTTCCCTCTTCTTTCAACATCGGGTTATACCTGTACAGATGCCAATATCCAGCCTTAACGGCCCGTTTTTCTTGTTCTTGAGTTTTATTCATTCCAGCTTTTATACCATGTGCTATACATGGGGCATACGCTATTATCAAGGATGGTCCATGATATTTCTCTGCCTCAACCATGGCTTTAACCAATTGATTGTTGTTGGCTCCCATGGCAACTTGAGCAACGTAAACATATCCGTATGCCATGGCCATTAATCCGAGATCTTTTTTCTTTGTTCTCTTACCAGCCGCTGCAAATTTAGCCACAGCCGCCTCTGGCGTTGCCTTTGAAGATTGTCCGCCGGTGTTGGAGTAAACTTCGGTGTCAAGTACGAGAACGTTGATATCTTCGCCAGATGCCAAAACGTGATCGAGTCCACCGTAACCGATATCGTACGCCCAACCGTCTCCGCCTATAGACCAAATGGATTTTTTTATAAGCATATCTTTCCTGGCACGAATTTCTCCGAGTATTTCCATAGCTCTTGGAATGGGAACGTTTCTGTTCAGCACTTTCAGTATCTCCAATGTTGCAGCTTTAGAGGCTCTCGCATCTTCTCTTCCGGCAATCCACGATTTAAACGGCTCTTTCATGTCTTCTGGTATGTCCAAAGTCAACAATTCTTTCATGAGCCCTTCAAGTCTGTCTCTGATTTGCCTTACAGCTATCGCCATACCGAGCCCGTATTCGGCGTTATCCTCAAAGAGTGAATTTGCCCATGCGGGGCCGTATCCCATGGAATTCACGGTGAAAGGAGTGGATGGTGCAGAAGCACCCCAAATTGAAGAGCAACCCGTTGCGTTGGCTATTATCATTCTGTCCCCAAACAGTTGAGTAGCGAGTTTGACATAAGGTGTTTCACCGCATCCAGCACAAGCTCCAGAAAATTCTAACAGTGGTTTCACCAATTGGCTTCCTTTAATGGTCTCAACAGGTAAAATATCTTTTTTCTCTGAAACCTCGTTTATGGCAAAATCCCAGTTCTTTATCTCTTTTTCCTGAGTTTCGATCGGTTTCATAATCAATGCTTTACCGGGTGCCGGACAAACATCTGCACAAACGCCACATCCCGTACAGTCAAGAGGAGATACTTGAATTTTGTATCTCATTTTTTCGAAACCTTTACCAATGGCTTTCTTGGTGACAAAGGTTTCGGGAGCCTTGGACATCTCTTCTTCGTTCAACAAGAACGGTCTAATGGCCGCATGGGGACAAGCGAAAGAACACATGGTACACTGTATACATTTGTCCACTTGCCACTCCGGAACCATAACTGCCACGCCTCTTTTTTCATAAGCGGCCGTACCGGGCGGAAATTCGCCATTCTCTCTGTCCACAAAAGCTGAAACTGGTAATTTGTCACCCTCCAACCTGTTCATAACATCCGCCACGTTCTTAACGAATTCAGGTTTGTCTTTTGCAGTTTCCAAAGTTTCCGTTTTCTTTGTATCTGACGCGTTCTTCCACGATTCCGGAATGTTAACTTTAACGAGAGAACTGATTCCACGATCGACGGCTTCAAAATTCATCTTAACAACGTCTTCTCCCTTTCTGCCATATGTTTCTTTTATGGCGTCTTTTAAATACTTAACGGCGTCGTCTATTGGGATAACATTTGCAAGTTTAAAGAAAGCTGCCTGCATGATCATGTTTATTCTCACACCAAGTCCTATATCCATGGCTATTTTGGTGGCATCGATTGTGTAAAAACTTATATCATTTTCAGCAAGGTATCTTTTCATGTGAGCAGGAAGGTATGTGTCAAGGTCCTTTTCATTCCAAATCGTGTTGAGAACGAAAATTCCACCTCTTTTTAAACCGTCAAGTACGTTGTACCTGTAAACGTAGGACTGCTTATGGCAAGCTATGTAATCTGCGGTATTTATGAGATAAGTCGACTTAATTGGCTTTTTCCCAAATCTCAAGTGAGATACTGTCACTCCGCCAGACTTCTTTGAATCATATGAGAAATATCCTTGCGCGTAGAGATCGGTGTTGTTTCCTATGATCTTTATGGCTTGTTTGTTGGCTCCAACCGTTCCGTCCGAACCAAACCCCCAGAACTTGCAACGTATTATTCCCTCAGGTTCCGAATCAATTTTTTCCTTTACTTCCAAAGAAGTGTGTGTGACATCATCCACGATACCTATGGTAAAGTGGTCTTTTGGTCGCTCCTTTTTCAAATTCTCAAAAACCGCGTTGATTTGAGACGGGGTGGTGTCCTTAGAACTCAATCCATACCTACCACCTACCACAATTGGAGTGATTTCCTTATCGTAAAAGAGAGTTCTAACGTCTTCATACAGCGGTTCTCCCAAAGCACCGGGTTCTTTTGTTCTGTCAAGGACCCCGATGATTTTAGCGGTCTTTGGAAGCACATCAAAGAAATATTTTTCGGAGAAAGGTCTGTAAAGGTGAACTTTTATCAATCCAACTTTTTCACCTTTGTTCACGAGATAATCTACCGTCTCTTCCGCCGTTTCCGTAACGGAACCCATGGCAACGATCACACGTTCGGCCTCTGGATGGCCGTAATAATTGAATGGTCTGTACTCTCTACCGGTTAGCTTGGATATCTCTTTCATGTATTCTGCAACGATATCAGGGGTTCTTTCATAAAATCTGTTGGCTGATTCTCTGGCTTGAAAGAAAATATCTGGATTTTGTGCCGTGCCCATGGTTTTTGGATGCTCGGGGTTTAAGGCGTTATCCTTAAAAGATTTCACCGCTTCCATATCCACAAGCTTTGCGAGATCATCGTAATTCAAAACTTCTATTTTCTGAATTTCATGGGATGTTCTAAATCCGTCGAAAAAGTGAAGAAACGGCACTCTAGACTTTATCGCCGAAAGATGGGCAATGCTACCCAGGTCCATAACTTCTTGAACGCCACCTGATGCAAGAAGGGCAAAACCAGTTTGACGAGTTGCCATGACATCAGAGTGATCACCAAATATAGATAGGGCGTGTGTTGCCACAGAACGAGAGGCGACGTGAAAAACCCCAGGCAAGAGTTCCCCGGCGATTTTGTACATGTTGGGAATCATCAAAAGTAAGCCTTGCGATGCTGTGAAAGTCGTCGTCAATGCTCCCGCGGCAAGTGAGCCATGAACTGCTCCTGAAGCGCCACCTTCCGATTGCATCTCAACAACTTTGACCGTTTGTCCAAAGATGTTCTTCCGACCTTTTGCAGACCAGTAATCCACCAATTCTGCCATTGGAGAAGAGGGAGTTATTGGAAATATAGTGGCAACTTCCGTAAAAGCATAAGCAACGTGAGCTGCAGCTGTATTTCCATCCATACTTTTCATTTCTTTTGCCATCTTACCACCTTACCTCCTAAAATGTTCTGGATTTTTATGATACAAAATTTACAATTCACAAACAAAAATCCGTTATTGTTCGCTGTAAACACGGTAATCCATATAAGGAAAGATTGGATCGAGCCACTCGTAGAGCTCAAGAACTTTTTCGTTTATATTATGTACCTTTATTGCATCATATAACTCAAGAAAACGTGATAAATGTGTTTTAGTTCTGTTAACAGCATATTCCACCGTCGTACCGGTTGTCATTATGAAAGCCCAATCGCTTGATTCGGCGAGCATTAGTTCGCGCGCACACATATTTAGAGTTCTAATGTACAAAGGATCGGTGGAGTTTCGATATTCCGTTGCCAACTCGATCATTCGCGACTCGGCTTCTTGAAGATGTGGATATATCCAATCATTTCTCCCGTTTAGCCATGTTTCATTGTAACCATTTGCTCCCCACGTTGACATGGCCGGAGTCGCAACTTGGACGTTCTCCATGGATTCTATGATCTTACTTGGAACCGTTGATTCAACGTTGTTGATTTTTGAGAGTTCTCTGAATAAAAACTCAAGGAATTCTGGTCCTTCATACCACCAATGACCATATAATTCTGCATCAAATGGAGCGACAATTACGGGGTCAATTCCCATCATGTCGGTCAGTCTGCCAACCTGAAATGACTTTTTTTTCGCGAAATCCACGGCGTGACGTTTGGCAATTTCAATTGCTTTATCCGGATCGTAAAGTTCCTTATCTCCAAGCGCAACTTCTCCCGTAACCCGGTAATACTTTATTCCTGTGTTTATGCGATTCCCGGCCGGATCCACATAGTCTTTTATGTATTCAAATGGCCTGTCAAAACCCACATCTCGATAAAACTCTCTGTAATTAGGATCTCCTGGATATCCATACTGTGCGGACCAGACCTGCTCACTTGATTCTGGATCACGTGCGAAAACGAAAATCTTGTTTGGTGTTATGATTGGCCTGTAAACGTCATATTTTGGAGGAACGTTGGCGTACCAAAACGCATGGGAATCCACAAAGAAAAAATCCACGTTCTGATCCGCCAACTCTTTATCAAGATTTGGATAATACCCACATTCTGCAAGCCACATACCCTTTGGATGTTCTTTGAATCTTTCTTCAAAGGCCTTGACTCCCATCGCTATTTGTGCGTGGACTGCTTTGGGATTTCCTCGCATTAATGGCAAAAAACCGTGAGTGGCGTTGCAAGTTATGAGTTCCAATGCCCCCGTGTTTTCTAACTTTTTGAACTCGCTGATGAGATCTCCTTTGCAATCATCAAAGAAGCTCAAAGTGTTTTGAAAATCGTTCAAATATTTCAAAGCGCACTTATGCTTCAGAGGCTCTTCGTGGACTGTCAAATCAACTTCTTTTTCAGCCAGCTCAACGAGAGATTTTAGGTACCTTCGGTATTTATCCTTTAAAGTTCGATTCGACAACATCTCAAACAGGGGAGGAGTTATTGACATCGTGATTCCAAAGGGAATTTCATCAGCGATCAAACGATTGAAAGCCATTAAAAGAGGGATGTATGTCTCGGTTATTGCCTCAAAAAGCCAATTTTCTTCCATAAAATAAGAATGGTTGGGATGATTGACGTAAGGAAGATGGGCATGAAGCACCATTATTAACTTTCCACTCATACGTTTCTCCCTCCACTAATCCAGAAAAAAGAACCGCCTCCAGAATTTCCGCCACTTGGTGTTGGCATAGAAGACACACCCGTTAACCTTTCAATTCTCACCGCGAGTCTTTTGGAACTGATTTCGGAAAATTTTTGATGAGTTCTTAAATCCATCCATAACTCCATTTGTGCAAAATTTGGAGAAGAGGGTGGTGTGCTTACCAAATTAGATCTCAATAGCGGAACAAATTTGTTATCCTCTTTGTAGCCAATTTCGGCAAGATAGTCGGCATTTGGTTGTGGAACAAAAACGTAGTATTTCGACACATTGAGGCTCAGTTCTTTTTCAAAAGTCCTATGCGCGTTGGTTCCGTTGAAATCAATGTACGTCACATCGTAAATTCTCAAGACTATTGGTGAGTGTTTCTCAAGCCTCTCTTTGGTTTTTTCAGAAAAATCCCAATAGAAGTGGAGCCAATTTGTGTTGACTTCCAAGCCTACCAACTTGTCTTTCTTGTAAGTTTTGGGAAGGTCGATCTCTGTTTTTACAGCCCTCCGTTCTGAAACTTTTGTTAACGAAGAAGTCGCCACGTTTGTTCTTCCACTTTTTCCGAATTTCACGTCTTCTTCATATTGCCACGTTGAAAAGATTTTTGATATTTTTTTGATCAGTTCGGATTTCGTGGTTCTCCTTGTTAATTTCAATCCCATTTCTTTCGCAAATGAGCGAAGCTGGTTCATTTTCATGTTTCCAAGATCGTGAGCCATCTTTGCAAGTTCTGTTTTGCGTTCAGAAATGGCTTTAACGAGTTCTTTTTTGCGCATGTTGTAATATCCTTTGATCTTCAAGTACATGGCTTCTTTTTTTAATTGCCGAATCGTTTTCCCTCCATTCAAATCGATCACCTCTTTTTCTTGTTTTTCAGGATTCCCGCAAGTTCATCGATCCAATCCACACGTCCATTGTGATATCTAAACACCAACAATTTCCCATCTCCAGGATCTATTTCAACCGTTTCTGCGATAGATTTGTTACTCACTCCGTAAGGGCGAAGATATTCCATAGTTCGCTCAAAAATGGAGTATTCAAAACCATCGAGAGAAACGTTATGAATGTCTCTTTTAAGGGGTATCACAGACCAGATTTCCCCTGGAAGACTTTTAAGTACAGTGACTTCCTTGACAACGATGGAATAAAGGTTTTCATTGAATAAAACCATTTTTTCAAAGCGTTCCATCAACCTAAAAACAGCCATCATCTGATCTAAACGGGTCCCAAATGCGCCGGCCACGAAGATCGACTCAGAAGATCTGCGCATTGCTTCTATAACGGCAAGTTCCGTATCTATTTCATCTTTTCGAGATGGAAACTTCAATATTTTTACCCCTTTTCTGTGGCATTCTTCAAACGTCTCTAAACTTATGGAATCCATATCTCCTATGAGTATATTTGGCAAAACGCCTATCTTTTTCATGAACTCCGCTCCGGAATCTGCCGCAATTCTAAGTTCGCACGCCTCAGTTGCGCGTTTGTAAAAATCCACATCTTCATACCTTCCACCGGCAAAAATAATCGTTTTCAAATTCCTCTCCTCTTCTTTGAAGACGGAAACATGAGCTCTTTGCGGTATTTGGTTACAACCCTTCGGCTCAAATTTATACCGTCTCTTTTCAGTTCATTGGCGATTTGGATGTCACTCAAAGGTTTGGTTTTGTCCTCGGTTGAGATGATAACCCTTATTCTTTCTTTTACCCATTCTCTTGAAACGTTTCCTTCGTTTGACGGATAGACTGCCCGTGAAAAGAAAGCTCTCAACGAGTGGACACCACGTGGGGTACGAATGTATTTTGTGGAAATTGCCCTGGCAACTGTGGAAAGACTGAGACCGATTTCTCGGGCGATTTCCGCAATCTTCAATGGTACAATTTTTCCTCCTCTCAGGAAATCTATTTCGTGGTTGACCAGTGCCCCTCCGATTTTAAGCAACGTCTCCTTTCTTTTGTTTAAAGCTTCCACAAGATCATTTGCTCGCTTATTCAACAGTTCTGCAAATTTTCTATCCGATTCGTTTTCTGACTCTGCAAGCTTTTCATACAAATTTGTGGCCGCGAATTTAACATCAAACGTTTCATTCACGATGACCACGAATTTATCACCATTCTTGAGTACGATGATATCCGGCTCGACGTATCGTGTGTATTCGTAGTCTGCAAACCCATTTGCAGGATATGGGTTCAACTTTTTGAGTTTCTCAAACGCCTCATCAAATTCGAAGCGAGACAAATTCAACTTTTTCATGACGAGATGAGGATCATCTTTAAGTACTTCAAGAAAATCTATCATTGATCTGACGATCGGATCGCTTGTTTGTGATTTCAAAGCTTCCTTCACGTTCGCACTGCCCACACCAGGTGGATCCATGCTTTTCAAAATTTCAACGGCTGATTTGACATCTTCCAAAGGGACTTTCATATCTATGGAAACATCTTCGAGATCAACTGAAAGAAATCCATGAATATCCAAAAGGTCTATCAAAGCTACCACTATACGCTCTAAATGCTCATTTAAATTCATAATGTGCAACTGAGCCATCAAATGATCTCTCAACGTTACAATGCGAGTGCCAGTGTTTTCCATGTAATCATCGGTGCCCAGAGCTTTTTTTACCTTCTTTGAAGCTTTGGGAAATGGCTGAATATCCATCTCCAAAAACGGATTTTCTTCGACAATTTCGAACACTTCATTTTCTAAGTCGGTGATATTCCGTTCGAGTAAATGCAAAGAGAGCAATATTTTATTACTTAAGATCAGTCTGTTTGAGACTTTTAATCTTTGCGAGATTTTGTTTTTCATCTTTTTACACCTATCAATCCTTTGTACTTCCTTTTTATGTTTTCAATCCAAAGAGCGTACTCCGAGTTTATCTTTTTCAACGATGGAGTACCATTTTTTAGGTAAGAGAGCAAATCATTTTTTAACTTTTTTGTCTCATTGTTGAACGGTACCAAAGTATTTAAGTTACTCTTTGTAACGGGATAGTTCAACTCCAAGTTATAAAGCACCTTGGAATAAGAATTGGCAAAATTTATAGTTGGTTGAAGTGTTACAATGGCATTGTCAGTGGCAAGGCCAACAAAAGATGCAAAAGTTATGACCAACACTGCCGCTCCAATAGTGGTCCATAACTTCTTTTTAATACCCCAATCTCGACTCACGGGAATAAATGTTCCCAAAAGTAAACCCGTTCCAAAACCGCCCAAATGTGCGGCATTATTTATGTCTGTTCCTGGCATAAAACCGTAAGCGATGTTGAATATCACCGTTGGTATTAAAATAACGTACATGGTACGCTTTATGGTAGAGGGAAAATCAGATCTAAAATAGGTTGCCGCGAGTAACAGGCCAATGAGCCCAAATATGGCACCGCTGGCTCCCACGGAAGGCACCGAATAATAAAACACCTGACTTAAAAGATTTCCCACCACTCCAGAGATAAAATAAACCGTTAAGAATTTAGCCGATCCGTACAAATTCTCGACAAGGATTCCAAGATAAAACAGGGCATACATGTTAAAGAGTAGATGGAGCCATCCGGCGTGTACAAACATGGCTGTCACGAGTCGATACCATTCCCCCGAGGAAATCAAAGGTCCAAATTGGCCGCCGAATTTTAACAAGTTGTAAACGGTTGGACCGCCCAGAAGCTCGATCGATATCAAAATGACAAAATTAACGAGTATAATTGAAATAGTCCAAGAGAATCTTCTCAAAATTATCACCCTTTGTTAAAGATTATAACATCCCCAGGTATGAAAAACAAGATCGCGATCTGATCAGTGTATGAGGTGAAAAATGAAAGTTGTTATAGCCATGAGTGGTGGCGTAGATAGCGCTGTGAGTGCGTTGATTTTAAAATCGAAGGGATATGAAGTTGTCGGTGTGCATTTTAAAACTGAAAGAGATGTCTTTTTTTCAAAATTCACACTCACGCATAAGGTATGTTGCAGTCCAGATGATACGATAGATGCGAAAAAAACAGCCAAAAAACTTGGGATTGAGATGCAAGTTATAGACCTTCACGAAGATTTTGAAAAGAGTGTGATAAACGAGTTCGCAAAAGGGTACATGAAGGGTATCACGCCAAATCCGTGCACATTGTGTAACAGAAAAATAAAATTCTCAACGTTGAGAAAAATAGCCGAGGAAACATATTCAGATTTTTGGGCTACGGGACATTATGCAATGGTGGAAAATGGAAGAATACGGATGGCAAGGGATAAAAAGAAGGATCAATCTTATTTTCTCGCGCTGGTAAAAAAAGAGGATTTAAAACATCTCATTTTACCGTTGGGAAACTTCAGCAAAAGTGAAGTGCGTTTTATTGCCAAAACAAATCAATTGAAGATCTCTTCCAAACCTGACAGTCAGGATGTATGTTTTATACCGGATGGGAACATGGAGAGATTTTTTCGTTCACGGCATATCAAACTTTCACCAGGTCCAATAATCACCACAGATGGTGAAGTAATAGGAGAGCACCATGGATACCAACTTTACGCTGTTGGTCAACGAAAGGGGTTGGGATTGGCGGTTGGCCACAGAATCTACATTTTAGATGTTGATCCGAGGAGGAATGCTGTGATTGTTGGAGAACGTGAAAAACTTTTAAAAGACAGGATCTTTGTTAGAGATGTAAATCTTTTAGAAGATTTATCCGCAGAAGTTGACTGCGAATGTAAAGTTCGAAGTACGGCCAACGTAGTTCCATGTCACGTAAAGTTTGGTAATCCAACTGAAGTGACCTTTCTGAAAGCTGTCATTCCAGTTCCGGGTCAGATCATCGCTTTTTACAAGGAAGGATATCTTCTCGGCGGTGGAATAATGGCAAAATCCTAAAATGCTGATTCTTTTTACTTTGTCCTGTACAACCTATCTCCGGCATCTCCCAATCCGGGAAGTATGTAGGCATCCTTACTCAATTCTCGATCTATCGAACAGGTATATATGTTAATGGATGGATGTACCGATTCCAAAAAATTCATTCCTTCAGGAGCGGCTATTATTGACAACATGGTTATTCGCTTTCCGCCAATTTTTTTTACCATTTCCATTGCTTTAGAAGCAGATTTCCCTGTAGCCAACATGGGATCAAGCACAAAAATTTCCGTATCATCAAAAAATTTTGGAAATTTTGCGTAATATTCTATCGGTTTCTTTGTCTCTTCGTCGCGATACAGGCCAACGTATCCAACTGAAGCGTTGGGCAAAAGTTGAAGAAAGCCATCTAACATTCCAAGCCCCGCTCGTAATATGGGTACTACCACTATGTTTTTGTCGTTTATTTCATAACCTGAACATCTTTCAAGAGGAGTTTCAACTGGCTTGGGGCGTGTATTTAAATGTCGCGTTGCTTCATAAGTCATGAGCATGGTGATTTCCCGCACAAGTTCCCTGAACTCTTTAGGACCTGTAGAATGATTTCTCAATATGGTGAGTTTGTGCAAAATCAACGGATGTGCAATTACGAAGTGTGCCATTTTTTTACCTCCGATTGAGAATATTCAAACACCCGATTTTTTCCACCCTCTTTTGCAAGATACAGGGCAATATCAGCACATTTTATAAGATCCTGAGGACTTGAAATACACTCTGACGAGTCAGCCAATCCAATTGAGATCGTCAGATTCAAAGAGGTAAATCTCACACTTTCAACGGCTTTTTTAATTCTTTCACAGCTACCAATAGCTCGATAAGCCGGAGTGTGTGGAAAAAGAACCAGCAATTCATCTCCACCATACCTTCCAACCACATCTATACTCCTGACCACCTCGTGTATTTGTTTTGATACGTGCCTAAGAGCTTCATCTCCCACGTCGTGCCCGTATTCGTCGTTTACCCTTTTAAAATCATCTATGTCTATCATGGCAACACTCAGAGATTCCCCATATCTTTTGGCTCTTTCCACTTCTTCATCGAGTCTTTCCATTATGTATCTTCTCGAGTAAAGTCCGGTAAGGGAGTCAAACTTTGAAATTTTAGCCGCGATGCTTTTTTCTATGTGAAGTGCGTAAATTGGTACTATCTGATCCAACGCGTACAGTGCTTCGTCCATGGACAAGTTAGTCGTGTCAAAACTCAGATAAACCGTTCCTCCATTGATTGAAAAAGAATAAACGAAACGCTTTTGCCCGAAAATCCAAACGAAATCAAGATCAATTTCTTCGTCTGTGTTGAAGACAATGCCATCGGGTTTGGCACGTATTCTTATTTTTTCCACTCCGTTGAGTTCGCAGATCACATCCCTCTTGAGAATTTTGGAAGCTGCAACACTTAAAGAACTCAACATCTCCTCAGAGGTCTTGAATTCCTGAAGGACTAAAACAGAACCCAAAAACTCGTATTCGTAAGAATCGTCATCCGGGTTTAGAGCTTTCACCTTTTGAGAAAGCCATTTGGCTCTTTTATCCAATCCAATCTGCTTTGCCTCAAACATGGCAAGTTTCATGTGGTAATTTGCGCTTTTGGGAAATTTTTTGCGCTGATAAGCTTTAGAGAGTTGTTCCTCATAAAAAACTTTTCCAACGTTCATGGCGTTCGTGTAGAAATATCTTCCCATTCGTTTTAAATTTTTTATAGAAAGGCTCGAATCTTTTTTTGCCACAAAATAAGTTGCGAGATAATTTGATGGATCGATCTGCTCGAAACCCAAGTTTCCAGAAGCTATTGAAGAAAGTTCTTCACTCTCAGGGCTTTTCATAGTTTTTAACAACTCTAACACCCTTTTATCATCGTCTTTGTACAAAGCCGATAAAAGTTTTAAATAATTTCGTTCTTGCTGATCTTCAACACTGTCGATCTCATCAAATTCCATGTTTTCAACTTTCATTCTCACGAAGAGATTGTCGATTTCTGGTTTAAGCTGAGGAAAAACTTTTTGAGCGTCCCTCAAAAAGCATTTTGCGCGTTGAAACTCGCCCATTTCAATGAGATCGGAAGCCAAAAACAACTGCGCGGAACCTGCGGCTTTCCACAAGCCTTCAACAACGGAATCTCTCAACGAGTGGAGAAGTCTGTTGTATGAAGAATATGAAGGTCTTGGAAACACTGCATACCCTATGTTTATTTCCACCAAAGGGGTGAGATCTCGAAGTTTATACTCTTTTGTGATTGACAAGGCAGTCTCAAACTCGTTAAGCGCTTCTTCATTTTTTCCGGAATACATGAGTTTTATTCCCATGTAATTACGCACCATTACCTCTATTC
>WFSH01000203.1 GCA_015486145.1 Mesoaciditogaceae bacterium | reverse complement strand
TTTTGAAGCCATGTTTCCCAAGGCGCGATTTATGCACCCAAAGTTTGGGGCAGATGTGGGGGCGGCGTTGATGGCAATTGATTCGCGGAGGAGAAAAAATGAAAACATTGGATGATTTTTTTGAAAAAGAGATCGAAAGTGGAACTTTCCCGGGGGCTGTCTTGCTTGTCGGAGATTCCGAAGAAATTATATTTCAAAGAGCCTATGGTTATCGTTCGCTAAAACCAAAAAGAGAGAAGAACGATATTGGCACGATATACGATGTGGCATCCATGACGAAAGTTATCGCCACAACTTCTGCCATCATGAGGCTCGTTGAAAGCGGAGAAATCAGATTATATGATCCCGTGCATCTTTTTATAGATGGGTTCAACACAGAAAAAAAACGAGATGTCCGTATATGGCATCTTTTGACCCACACTTCTGGTCTTCCAGCATATTCTGATGCATGGAAACACACAAAAGGAAGAGAAGAGCTTCTCAAGTCGATAAATAACATCGAGTTATCAAATCACGTTGGAGAAAAGTTTGTCTACTCCTGTTTGAATTTTATAACATTAATGGAAATTGTGGAGAATGTTACCCAACAGAGTTTTGATGAATTCGTAAAGCACGAGATTTTCTCTCCTTTGAAAATGGAAAAAACGACCTTTAATCCACCAAAAACATGGATAACCGAAATTGCTCCCACTTCAGAACGAGACGGCGATCTGTTGCGTGGAAAAGTGGACGACGAGTTGGCTTATTATCTTGGAGGAGTAAGTGGAAATGCAGGTCTTTTCTCAACGGCGGAAGATATATACAAATTTGCCAGTATGCTTATGAACAAAGGTGTTTATAACGGCGAAAGGATTTTTTCTGAAATGACAGTAACCACCTTTACCAAAGAAGCTTTTTCGGACGGTACGGTGCGCAGAGCACTCGGATGGGATATGAAAACTCTAATGTGTTCATGTGGTGATCTCATGAGTGATAAATCCTACGGTCATACAGGTTTTACAGGGACTTCTGTTTGGATAGATCCAATGAACGATGTTGTAATCGTGCTTCTTACGAACAGGGTTCATATCAGTAGATGGGAAAACCAGGAAAAAATCATACGTTTTCGTCCTCGGCTGCACAATTACGTTTTGAGTCATTTAAGAGGAGTTAAGTTGTGAAAATAATGGATAATTTTTTTGAAATAGTCAACAAACAATGCAGGCTTGTAGTGGGTATGATGTCCGGGACATCAGCAGACGGCGTTGATCTGATCGCTGCGAAAATTTGTGGGTGTGGTCGAGAAACAAAAGTAGAGGTACTTAAAACCCAGAAAATTGATTACCCTTCTTTGTTGAGAGAAAAAATCGTCAAAGCCATGGGAAAAAATTCAAAAGCTCGTGAGGTATGTGCACTTGACTTTGAGCTCGGAGATTTTTTCGGAAATTGCGCGAAAGATTTTATAAAGTCAAATGACTTGCAGGTGGATATAATTGCGAGTCACGGTCAAACGGTATACCATCATCCACGATCGGATGAGTTTCCTACTTGTACGCTTCAAATAGGAGATGGTGATCTCATAGCGGCAAAAACAGGGGTCATAACCATTTCTGACTTCAGGATAAAAGACATCGCACATGGGGGAGAAGGCGCTCCTCTCGTTCCACACGTGGATTATATGCTTTACTCAAGTGCCAAGGAATCGATAGCACTTAACAATTTAGGTGGAATTTCCAACGTTACATACATTCCCAAAGGCGCATCAGAAGGCGATGTGATCGCGTTTGACACGGGTCCCGCTAACGCATTGATAGATCTCGCCACTTCGAAATTTTTCAAGGCGTCTTTTGATGAAAATGGGAAATTTTCTTCAAGAGGTCGAATAAACAGAAAACTTTTGGAAATTCTAAAAGATCGAGAGAAATCTTACATATTTCGGTCTCCTCCTAAGTCAACCGGGAAAGAGGTGTACAACGCCGATTATCTCAAGGATGTATTTGATATGAAACTGAATGCCTATGAGGTCGTAAGAACGCTCGTTGAGTTTACAGCGTGGACAATATGGGAATCTTACAGACGGTACATAATTCCAAACGGGCTGGATCGGGTGATTCTAACTGGAGGGGGAGTCATGAATAAAACGTTGGTGAAAGCTTTAAGAAGGTATTTTAGTGGATGTAAAGTTGAAATTGCAAAAGATTGGAAATACAGAGAAGCCAAAGCGTTTGCCGTGCTTGCAAACGAACTTTTGTGTTCGAATGCAGCAAACAACCCGAAGACTACCGGTGCGAAGCTCAAAGCGTTTCTCGGGAAAATATCACTTCCGTGAGGAGATGAAGTTAAGTGGAAATAGATAAAGATAGCCCGATACCCATGTACCATCAACTGTATGGAATACTTAAAAGCAAGATCGAAAAAGACCAGATGAAACCTGGCGATTTTCTTCCCTCTGAAAACAAATTGGCCAAGATGTACAATGTCAGCCGACTAACTGTGAGACAAGCACTTTCTGAGTTGGCAGAAGAGGGCCTTATAGAGAGGCAAAGAGGTAAAGGAACAATGATAATCCAACCTAAAAACATCGAAAATCTTACCGAATTGAAAGGATTCACGGATGAAGCTCATATGACCGGTCATTCGGCGAGTTCGGTGGTTATTGATAACAAGCTCGTTGATGCTCCCGTGACGTTGTTGGAGAAATTGAACTTACCAGTTGGCTCGAAGGTTGTTTTGTTAAAGAGGCTGAGATTGTTGGATAAAATTCCCTATGCCATTGAATGGGCTTACATAAATCCCGCGATCGACACGCGTGTGCTGAACATACTTGAGATGGATATGTCAAAATCATCTCTCTACGAATTTTTTCGAAAAACTTTAGAGCTTGAATTGCAATACGCGGACGAGACTCTTGAGGTAACGCTTGCCACTTCCGAAAGTGCCAAACTTTTGGGTATATCTCTTGGAGATTGTGTGGTGCTGCGTAAAAGATTTACCTATGTGTATGATGAGAAGTGTGTGGAATACGTTCAATCTCTGTACAGAGGTGATAAGTACAAATTCAACATACGTCTTCGCGCGAGGTGAAGTTGTGAAATTCAAAGTGCGGTACATCTTCCATTGTTAAACTGAATTTCCTTTTACAAGTGTTGATGTGTTTTTGAAAAGTCTCGTCATGATGACGTAAAGTTGTTTTCTTGACACGTTCTTTATTTGGGTGTAAAATATTAAGGATTGAAATCGTAGGTCTTAATGTCGAAATTAAGCAAAATCGTTATGAAATAATATTTTTAATGTGTTTTTATATTTCTCAATGGGCATCACTTTTAAGGAAATTGGTGAAGTGCGAGAACTATGATTAAAATATCCGCTTTTTCTTTGAATTTGACTGTGAGTTGTGAGCTGGCAGTTGAATTTGGATAGTTGGGTTTTACAAAAATTTCAGGAGGTGGTTTTATGAAGTTTAAGGTGTTTCTTTTAGCGATTACTGTTGTTGCTTTGCTCATGTTTCCGGTGTGGGCAAGTGTGAATAATCCAAACACGGTAATTGAGGAACACGAAAGAGCAGTTGCCACTCTGGATCCGGCATGGGCTTACGACACCGGATCGGGACAAGTACTTAACAACATTTATGACAATCTAATCCAGTACGATGGTGTATCCGTGACGAAGTTCCTTCCAATGCTTTCTACCAACGTTCCAAGCGCAAAAGATGGCACCATACTCAATGGTGGAAAAACGTATATTTTCCACATAAGGAAAGGCGTTTATTTCCACAACGGTGATCTTTTAACTCCTGAAGATGTCGTTTACACGTTTGAAAGAATTGTCATTTTTGACAGAGATGGCGGACCACAGTGGATGTTGGCTGAGCCTTTGCTTCCAGAAATCAATGGTTCTTATGTTGATAGTATCACGCAATGGGCTGTAAAGCTTGCTGGTGTCAAATCATGGAGCGATTTGTTTGTCAAGGGAACCAAAACTCCAAAAAACGCTCAATACAAGAAAGCCCTCATTGATGCCTTTAAGCTTCTTGCGAAGGATTTTGTGATAAAAGGTGATGAGGTGATAATTAATCTTCCTCATCCATATCCTCCGTTCCTCTCGATAATTTGTCACGGTGCGTTTTGGTCTTCCATACTCGACAAAAAATGGGCAGCATCTGTTGGAGCGTGGCCTGGCACCGCTGATACCTGGTGGCTCTATCACAATCCAATTCGTGAGAAAGATCCTCTGTACTCCGTAGCCAATGGAACTGGACCTTTTGTGTTGCAGAAATGGATAGCAGGTAGAGAAGTCATAATGAAAAGATTCGACAATTATTGGGCTGGACCTGCGAAGATCAAATACGCGATAATAAAGGTGATCAAGGAGTTCACCACAAGAAAATTGGATTTACTCAGAGGAAATGCGGATGTTATCACAGTTCCACCTTCATTCCTCAAACAAGTGAT
>WFSH01000202.1 GCA_015486145.1 Mesoaciditogaceae bacterium | reverse complement strand
GTCAAAGACTCCAAATAAAAGAACGAATCAGTTTTAACAAGGCTTCAAAAAGATTACACTCACCGCTTGTAAAGCGGTACTAAAGATGTCAAAGCATGTCATTATTCGAAAAATATTATCCACACTATCGTGAAGAGATCCTTTTACTCTCATCCAGATAAAAATTTTTCCAGATCGTTCAACATGGATTCATACCGTGATTTTATACCTTCGTTGAAGTTTAAAAAATTTGATGATCTGTTTCCGAGTCTCGAAAAAGCTAAAGCAATATCGACTTCTTCGGGAACTGAAAAGTTGTCGATGAATGCTTTTCCAAAATATCTCATGGCCCTTCTTCCAATGTGAATAAAAGGTATTCCAAAACTCAGGGCTGTGAGAGAAACGTGAAACCTTTCTGATATGACGAACTTTGCATTAGCCACAGCCTCCATCACATCGTTAACATCACTGAGAATTACTATTTCGTCTGTTCTGACGCGTCGAGAAACTTCCACTGCCACACCTGAATCGGCAGGATTTGCCACTATCATTCGCACGTCCACTTTCGGTAGCCATTTGTACTCTTTGTAATTGCGCAACACACCTCTAACATTCGGTGCAAAAACAGCGTATTTCGATTTTCCATGTTTAACATGATTTAAAAGGTAAACATGAGCGAGATCTGCACCAACCTTGATCTTATTTTTTGACCAGAAGTTTGCCCATCTTACAGACATAACGTCGGTGAGAAATCCAGAAACAAGGGAGCTCATCAAAGAAGTGGAAAACCTTTTTAAGCCCTTTTCTCGCATTTCTCCAAGTTCTACTCCAAATAAAAATACGGGTTTTTCCAGCTCCAGCGCCACGTTCAACACATCGAGAATGTCCACGGTATCCTGTGCTCTCCTTCCAGCAAGGATAACTCCGTTTGATCTCGCAACGCATTTGATCGTTTCACTAAAGGTTGAAGGGAAAATGATTTCCATGGCTTTATGTTCCAAAGCTTTCGAAACTTGTCTGTAGGTCAATCTTTCCCCATAGTTCTTACTACCCTGGCCCGCCACAACGGTTACACGTTTCATTTGTAACCATCATTCTTCCAATAGTCTTTACCGTAGAGTTCTTCCAAATCTTCAATACCATCATTGACGGTATTGCCACCGTTGGTACTGTAACGCTTGATGTATCGTATGAGAAAAATCACGACTAAGATCAATGGAAGTCCGATCCACAACGCCCAAAACGAGGCAAATTTAACGATAACGATAAACAGCATGTGCTCTCTCCATTGATCGTAAAATTTATAGAAATTCTCGCCCAGCACGTCAGAAAACGCTTCTTGCCAGGTATCACCATTTCTGACATCTTTGAGAAGAACGGGAAGATTTTTGTTGAGATTAACCTTTGCGTTTATGGCGTTAAAAAGGGCATAAACTTCTGAATAATATTCTCCCATTGCCTCTTGCCCGGTTGGGTACTCTCGATATTTCAAAACATTTACAGACCAAAACAAGAAAGGGTTGCTTCCGATCGGGCTCAAATATGTGCCTTTTTCTCCGCCATACCAAGTTGCCAACCCTTCCATAACCCACAAAGGCATCGTTTTTCTGTAACGTTTCATCCATGCAAATTGAAAGACATGCATGAGTTCGTGGGCGACAGTGGCACGCATTTCAGAAATGGGATATCTAATTTCGATAAGAACTCGAAAACTATCAGGATAAGAAACTGTGAGTCCCATTTCGGCTCCGAAATTCCCTTTAGCGATCATCATGTAAACTGGTCTTGTTGGGAAAAGTTCCCACATACCTCCCAATGAATCCCAAAATTCTTCATTCCATGAACTGATCTCACCTATATAATCTACGCTTACACCATTTTGGACGGAAACGTAAATGGGGATCGAAAACGCACTTACCGATAAAAATAATTCAAATACCCATAGCCAAATCACTGTGTGCGAAGAAAACCAACTCTGCATATATGAAATCGTCTATCTCACCATCCATGACCGATTGAATGTTTCCAGTTTCGTGATTCGTTCTGTGATCTTTAACCATCGTATACGGCTGAAAAACGTAAGATCTTATTTGACTGCCCCAACCTATTTCTTTGAGATTTCCCTGTATTTTTCGAAGTTGTCGCTCACGTTTCTCCAATTCTAATTGGTAAAGTCTCGCTTTGAGTATACGCATTGCCACGTCTTTGTTCTGAAATTGGGACCTTTCGTTCTGGCAGGTCACCACTATCCCCGTTGGCAAATGCGTTATTCTCACCGCAGAATCAGTTCGGTTAACGTGCTGCCCACCTGCACCTGAGGAACGATAAGTATCAATTTTGAGATCGTCGTCTTTTATTTCAACTTCCACCTCGTTTTTAAACTCAGGGATAACATTTACCGATGCGAAAGAAGTATGGCGCCTCTTGGCGGCATCGAATGGTGAAATTCTAACAAGTCTGTGAACACCTCGCTCGTATTTCAAAAGGCCGTATGCGTTTTCTCCTTTTATAAGGAGCATTGCACTGTTTATTCCTGCTTCTTCACCTGGCTGAATATCTATCTCTTCGACATCAAATCGATGCTTTTCCGCCCAACGTGTATACATTCTCAACAACATCTGAGCCCAGTCGTGTGACTCTGTTCCACCAGCTCCGGGATGGATGGAGAGATAACAGTTCAAGTTATCGAACTTCCCATTCAACATCATATTCATTTCAAATTCTTCCAAAAGCTCTTTGGCTTCTTGAGCGTCCTCTTCAAGATTTTTCATTAGCTCTTCATCTTCTTCTGCCAATTCAAGTCCAATCTCTAAATCTTCTATTTTTGATTCCACTTTTTGAAGTTTCTCGTACCTGTTTTTCAACGCTTTCAAATCCCTTAAAGTATCTTGGGCACTTTGCATATCACTCCAAAACTCGCTTGCGGAGGTCTTTTTCTCCAACTCTTCCATGTTTTTTTTCGTTTTCTCAACATCGAAGACTTTTTTTATTTCGTTAAATCGATTCTTAATATCATCTATTTTAACTCTGAGATCGTAACTTATCATTTTAAACCACCTTTCGAATTTCTTTTATCATCGCTTAACACGCATTCTTTTTCTTTTAGATGATGCCGCCGATTTCTTCTTTTCAGCTTTTCCAGAAGACATTGAAAAATCATCGTGTTGAGTTTGCAAAATTGCAAATTCTTTTTTGGCACGTTCTTTTTCTCTTTGTTCATCAACTACCACGATTCTAAATGCGATGGCAGAGATATCATCGTACATTCCATCAACCATTTCTTCAAACATTTCATAACTCTCTCGTTTGAATTCTATAACGGGATCTTTTTGCCCGTAGGCTCTGAGATTTACAGATTCTTTGAGGTGATCCACCGTTTGAAGGTGAGTTTTCCACCTTTCATCTATAACACGAAGCATCACATACTTTATGATATTTGGAAATTGATCAACACCTATTTCATTAACTTTTTTCTCATAATTTTCCTTGATCTCTTCCATGATTTTTGATTTCAAAGACTGGAGATCTTCCACTTTATTGCCATCTACACTTAAAAACGGGAAAATAGACTTTAATTCTGATTCCAATCCTCCAAAATCCCAATTTTCGATATATTTATCGCGACAATATCTTTCAATTCGTCTGTCCACAACATCCTCAAATATCTCCATGAGGTGATCCTCGACATCCGTTCCATTGAGTATCCAATTACGGTGTGAGTAGACGGCATTTCGCTGTCTGTCAAGCACCGAATCAAGTTCAAGGAGATGTTTCCTTATAGAAAAGTGAATGCCCTCAACCTTTTTCTGGGCTTGTTCTATGAGTTTACTCAACATGGAATGTTCGATTGGCTCACCGTCTTTAACCCTCAATGTATTCATGAGCGAGCGCATTTTGTCCCCACCGAATATCCTGAGTAGATTGTCTTCGGTTGACAGATAAAAACGGGTTTCACCGGGATCTCCTTGTCGACCGGTCCTTCCACGAAGTTGATTGTCTATTCTTCTTGCCTCGTGTCTTTCCGTTCCCAAAACGTACAGTCCACCCAACTCAACCACACCTTCACCGGGCTTTATGTCCGTTCCTCTACCAGCCATGTTGGTGGCAATTGTAACGGCACCTTTTTGCCCCGCATTGGCGATGATCTCTGCCTCCCGTTCTGGATGCTTGGCGTTAAGTACTTCATGTGGTATTCCGCGTTTTTTCAGCATCTGACTGAGTTTCTCACTTTTCTCAATGGAAATAGTTCCAACAAGCACAGGTTGACCTTTTTTGTGCCGTTCAACTATATCCTCAACAATGGCATCGAATTTTTCTTTTTCAGTTCTAAATATCAGATCGTTCATATCATTCCGGATAACGGGCCTATTCGTTGGTATAACGACAACTTTCATGTTGTATATTTGGTCGAACTCTTCCCTTTCGGTATACGCAGTTCCGGTCATACCGGCAAGTTTTTTGTACATTAGAAAATAATTCTGAAGGGTTATGGTTGCATATGTTATCGTCTCTTCCTTTATCTTCACGCCTTCTTTAGCTTCTATGGCTTGATGCAAGCCCTCGCTGTACCGCCTTCCCTCAAGAACACGTCCGGTGAACTCGTCAACTATGAGTACTTCATCACCACGCACCAGATAATCTACGTCACGTTTGTACAAGTGTAAAGCTCTCAAAGCATTTATCATATGAAAGTTATACTCAACGTTTTGCGGATCGTAAAGGTTGTTCACACCGATCAATTTTTCAGTTCTCCTTATGCCTTCCTCTGTTAACGTCACGTTTTTAGTTTTCTCATCTATCTTAAAGTCCACATCTGGTCTGAGTTTTTTTGCATAAGAGGCAAACATTTTGTACAATTTTGAGGATGTTCCAGCAGGTCCGGAAATGATCAACGGCGTACGCGCTTCGTCAATGAGCACGCTGTCAACTTCATCTACTATTGCATAATGGTGACCTCTTTGAACTCGCTGTTCTGGAAGATAAGCAAGATTATCACGCAAATAATCGAACCCCATTTCGTTATTTGTTCCGTACGTCACATCACAGTTGTAAATTTCACGTCGTTTTTCTGGATTCATTTCGGATTGAATGGCACCTACGGTCAATCCGAGAAGTTCATAAATTGGACGCATCCATTCCGAATCTCTACGTGCAAGGTAATCGTTAACGGTGATTATGTGCACGCCTTTACCTTCAAGCGCGTTGAGATATGCTGGCATAACCGCAACGAGCGTTTTACCTTCACCAGTTTTCATCTCGGCAACCATCCCACGGTGAAGTGCCACGGCCCCCATTATCTGAACATCAAAAGGTCGTAATCCTATCATTCTTTTTGAAGCTTCTCGAACAATGGCAAATGCTTCAGGCATGATATCGTCTAAACTTTCACCGTTCTCAAGCCTGTGACGAAATTCCTCTGTTTTCACCGAAAAATCAGAATCACTGAACTTTTTCACCTCATCTTCAAGCGCGTTGACCTCATCCACAATTTTCTTAAAACTTCTCAAATACCTTTTGTTCTGGTCGAATATTTTATTCATAAACGACATTTTTATCCCTCCAAAAGGCTTTCCCATGCAGAATCTACCACACTCTTCACATCGAAAGCCATCTCATCTTCAAAATTCAAATAAACCAAAAATTCCACGTTACCCGCCGGTCCTCTTAAAGGTGAATAAGTCAAACCACCGACAGAGAACCCCATTTTTTTCGCAAAATCAAGAATATTTCTGAGCACGTCCAAATGTACTTCTTTCGACTTTACAACTCCCTTTTTCAGTCTTTCACGTCCCGCTTCAAATTGTGGTTTAACAAGACAAACCGAACTGCCATGACTTTTCAACAGTTCATTCACAACGGGCAAAACAAGTTTCAACGATATGAAAGAAAGATCACAAGAAATAAAGTCAAGGACTTCTTCAAAATCTTTTGACGTGATAAACCTTGCGTTGGTTCGTTCTTTAACAACCACTTTTGAATCATTTCTTAACTTCCAGGCTAACTGACCATAACCAACATCCACCGAATAAACTTTCCTCGCTTCACGTTCAAGCATAACTTGTGTGAAACCACCCGTGGAAGCGCCAAAATCGGCACAAACTTTCCCCGTCAAGTCTATTTTGAATTCATCAAGTGCCTTGAGCAATTTGTACGCTCCTCGTGAAACATAAGGACTGCGCTTTTTTATTGAGATTTCAACCTTTTCGTCAACAAACTTTCCCGCTTTACAGATCACCTTTCCGTTGACAGCAACATTCCCCTCTAAAATCTCGGCTTTGGCCCTACTTTGAGATGGAAAGAATCCACGTTCGGTTAACAATTCATCGAGTCTTTTTTTCAACGATCAGGACCCTCCATCTTTAAAATAAACCCTGTACAAATACAGTCCCTCCGGTGGGGCCGTTGCTCCCGCCTTGCTTCTATCTTTCATCTCCAAAATTTCCTTAACGTATTCTGGCTTCCAAGACCCAGTTCCAACCTTTACAAGTGTTCCAACTATGTTCCGCACCATCCTCTTTAGATAAGATTTTCCCTCTACACGCACGAGTATAAATTTGGAAAGTCTTATTATGCGTATTCTAAAAATAAGTCTTAATGGGCTGCGATCGTCGTTTTTGTCTTTTGAAACAAAGGAAGTGAAATCATGATGACCTTCCAAATACCGCGCCGCTTCTCGCATTTTCTTCACATTCAATGGATAAGGAAACCACCACGCTCGATTACGGAGAAATACGTTCTTTTCTGGTTTGTTGAGTATAAAATAATGATATATTCTTTTAATGGCAAAGCTGCGTGGATTAAAATCGTCTGATGTGAACCAAACATCTCTAACGTGCATATCGTTTGGAAGCAAAGAGTTCAAAGCCTCTTTTACGTTCTTTTCTCGCATTCTTTCGTTAACTCTTTCGAAAGAGAAAACCTGATAATTTGCATGGACACCGGCATCAGTTCTGCCCGACATGTCAGTTTTTATCGTCCGCTTAAAAATGATAAAGAGTGCCTTATTCAACTCACCTTGAACGGTTCGGACATCTGGATGGTATTGAGAACCGTGAAATGCCGTACCGTCATATTCAACAACGCAAACTACCTTCAACACACATCAATCCCTTGCTATTGCAAAGGCAACAACTTTATCACCATCGTTCAGTCTAACACACTTGACTCCCTGTGTTACACGGTTCGTAATGGGAACATCCTTGGCTTTGAAGCGTATCGCCTTCCCTTCCGCTGTAACTGCAATGATCTCATCGGAGTCCACCACTGGCCTAACAGAAACGATGAGTCCGTTTTTCTCGGTCAGTCTTAAGTTCTTCAATCCCACGCCGGCTCTGTGTTGAACACGATAATTTTCAAAATTCGTGCGCTTTCCATAACCGTTTTCGGTAAGCGTCAAAAGTTGAACATCTTTATTGTCAGTAACTATCATGGAGACAACCTCATCCCCACTTTGTAAACGTATGCCGGTAACCCCCATTGCCATGCGGCCCATTCTTCTCACTTCGTGCACATCGAAGGATATCAACATACCTTTCAATGTCGCAAGTGCCACAAGTGTATTTGGGTCGTTGTTGGTGAGCTTGGCATCGACGATCTCATCTCCCTCTTCAAGCTTGATAACGTATATTCCATTTGTTCTGACTGTAATATCTCCCAACGATGTACGTTTGATTCGACCTTTTTTTGTAACTATCAGAAGGTCTTTTGCGGCACTTATTTCTTTTCCGGGTGAAAGCACTGATTTGATTTTCTCATTTTGAGAGAGGTTTAAATAATTCAAAATGAGTTTACCCTTTGTTCCCTTGCCACTTTCTGGAACATTGTAATTTTTCACAAAGTACGCTCGCCCAAAGTTGGTTATGAACATCGTGTAACTCAGACGGGTGGTTATAAAAACGTGTTCAACATAGTCTCCATTTCTCGTCCTTAGAGAAATATTTCCCTTTCCGCCTCTATTTTGACTCTTGTAGGAATCTAAACTCGTAGAAGATATGTAGCCATCATGTGTAACCGTTACCACCAAGTCATCGTCTGTGAGCATATCTTCAACATCTATGATTTCCAAATCATTTGTGATTTCACTTCTTCTCTCATCACCGTATTTAGACTTTATTTCAATAAGTTCTTGTTTAACTTCTTTCATAATGTTTTCCTCTGACCCAAGAATGAGTTGGAGTTTTGACATGCGATCTATGAGATTTTTGTATTCTTCATCGAGTTTGTGATGTTCAAGTGAAGTGAGACGTTGAAGTTTCATATCAAGAATGGCCTTTGCTTGTTCTGTGGACACTTTTAAAACATCCACAAGTTTTTGAGTGGCTTCTTCCACATCTTTGGCGCTCTTAACCACATCTACCACAGTTCCTATTGCACGTGAGGCTTTTATAAGCCCTTCAACGATATGAGCACGCCTTGAACATTTTTCAAGTTCAAACTCACTTCTGCGTTTTACAACCTCGTATCTGTGGTTTATGAAAGCCATAGTTAACTGCTTCAAGTTCATGAGCTTGGGCCTTCCATGATCTATTACGAGCATGTTTACGGGGAAATGTGTCTGAAGGGGGGTATGCTTGTAAAGGCGGTTGAGAACAACATTTGGATTAGCGGTACGAGAGAGTTCTATCATCACCCTTAGTCCTCTTCTATCTGATTCATCTCGAATATTCGTTATCAAACTCTCTTTCAAACTCTTTGCGTAGTTGGCGATACTCTCAATAAGAGCCGCTTTGGAAATCCCATAAGGTATCTCTGTAACGATTATCCTCATGCGATTCTTTTGTTCTTCAAAGTGTGTCTTTGATCTGACGATTAAAGAACCATGGCCAGTTTCGTAGATTTTTCGAATTGCCGCAGCATCCATAACAATACCGCCAGTTGGAAAATCAGGCCCTTTCAGCATTTTTGCAACTTCAGAGGCATCAAGTGTTGGATTCTCTATGAGGGCAACCATAAGATCCACCAGCTCTTTGAGATTATGTGGGGGAATCGACGTTGACATTCCAACAGCAATACCAGATGCCCCATTCATCAGAAGGTTTGGTATTTTGGATGGCAAAACAACTGGTTCCTTCAAAGACTCGTCAAAATTCGGAACCATATCCACCGTGTTTTCTTCTATGTCAGCCAGCATCTCCTCGGCTATTTTCGAAAGTTTTGCCTCCGTGTAACGCATTGCGGCTGCAGGATCGCGATCGATTGAACCCATATTACCTTGACCGTGCACGATTGGATATCGCATCGTAAAGTCTTGAGACATCCTCACAAGAGAGTCGTAAATGGCCATATCCCCATGCGGGTGATATTTTCCCATCACTTCTCCAACTATTCTCGCGCTTTTCTTAGTTGAACCATTACTCCTGAGACCAAGTTGATACATACCGTAAAGTATGCGTCTCTGAACGGGTTTGAGGCCATCCCTCACATCTGGAATGGCTCTCCCTATGATGACGCTCATCGAATAGTTTATGTACGAATCCACAAGTTCATCTGAAATCGATCTCTTGATTATCTCTTCCACAATTCACACCTCACGATATTTTTGCTCCCGTTTCCACCTGACCGTCTACCGTTAAAAGTCTTAACTTATCGCCATCCTTTGCGGCCAAAAGCATCCCATTTGATTCTTCACCCATGAGCTTTACCGGCTTAAGGTTGTATATGATTATTATCTCTCGGCCTATCAGAGATTCCGGGGTGTAAGTTTTGGCAATTCCCGCAACTATTTGGCGATTTTCTCCTCCCACATCAAGGATCAGTTTCAAAAGTTTTTCCGCTTTGGGAATACGTTCAGCTTTAATTATCCGCGCCACTCTGAGGTCGAGCTTGGCAAAATCTTCTATCGTCACTTGTGATTTTTCATCAACTTTTTGAGTTTCTTCATTCACCATATTTATCACCTTTTTCCATTTTTTTATGTCTATCCTTGGAAAGAGAGGTTCTCCCACCGTGACATTAACGCCAGCCACCGTTTTATGCCACCCGAGACTCTCGATACCTTCAAATTTTTGATTTATCTTCTCAAAAATTTTTTCACTCGTTTTCACCATTACAGGTGAGAGCATGATCGCAACGTTCCTGATCAAGTCAGAAAGGTTGTAGAGCACAGTCGCAAGCCTCTCCCTTTTTGAGTCGTCATGTGCCAACAACCATGGTTCGGTAAGATCTATGTACTTATTTCCAAATTTGATGAGTTTCCAAACAGTTGTAAGTGCTTCTGTGAACTTGAATTCATCCATGAATCTAAAATAATCCTTTATTGTTTCAAGCGTGAGTTTCTCAATCTCATCATCATATTTTCCCACTTCTGAAGGCGTGGGAAGAGTATCGAAATTTTGAGATATCATCGAAAGAGTCCTATGAACGAGATTTCCAAGATCATTGGCAAGATCGGCATTTATCCTAACTATGAGATTATCTTCGGAAAAATCTCCATCATTCCCAAATTGAATGTCTCTGAGTAAATAATATTTCACAGCATCTATTCCATACGCTTTGATTAATATTCTCGGATCTACAGCGTTACCCTTTGATTTAGATATCTTCTCACCGTTTACGGTTAACCAGCCGTGAGCGAATATTTTTTTTGGCAAGGGCAATCCCACGCTCATGAGCATCGCCGGCCAAATCAAAGAGTGAAATCGATTTATCTCTTTTCCAATAAAGTGCACATCGGCTGGCCAATACTTGTTGAACATTTTTTCATCTCTGCCATAGCCTATGGCAGAGACATAGTTTATAAGTGCATCAAACCAAACGTAAACGACGTGTTTGGAGTCAAACGGAACGGGGACTCCCCAGTTAAAAGATGTTCTTGACACGCTCACATCCTCGAGACCACCTTCAAGTATTTTTAACATCTCATTACGTCTAAAGTCTGGTTCAACAAAATCAGGGTGCTCCTTGAAATGTTTTAAAAGTGGCTCTGTGTACCTGGAAAGCCTAAAAAAATAATTTTCCTCCTCGATGTGCTCCAACGGCCTATTGCACGTTGGACAAAGTTTATCTTTGTTCAGATCTTTGTCTGTCCAAAACGTTTCACAATTGACGCAATACCATCCTTCGTACTTTCCCAAATAAATATCGCCTTTATCGTACATTTTTTGGAAAAAATCTTGAACGGTTTTTATGTGATAATCATCCGTGGTACGAACAAAACCATCATTTGATATACCCAATTCTTTCCAAAGGTTAACGAACCGCGTCGCAAGTTCATCTGAAAAGTCTTTTGGATCCTTTTGAGCAGATTGAGCCGATCTCAGCACATGTTGCCCGTGCTCATCGGTACCGGTTAGAAAAAACGTGTCATATCCCATCATTCTTTTGTATCTCGCAACAATGTCAGCAACAATTGTTGTGTAAGCAGAGCCAATATGTGGATCGGAGTTTATGTAGTAAATCGGTGTCGTAACATAAAAAACTTTTGGCAAGTTGTTTCACCTCTCACATTTCTGATAATTATAGCATATTTAAGGTTGCACACCCTCTTCGCAAATTTATACCAGCCCTTGGTGTCAAAAATCAATGAAAAAGAATATTGCCGCTTAAAAAAGTTCTCCACAAATGTCGTGGAGAACTTCAAATAATAAAAATTACCTCTTTTCTGTGTAAAATGAAGTAATTGATTACTTTGCATCCAACAGTTTGTTTATTTGCTTTTGTGCGTATTGCAAAGCCTGTTCAGGTGTTTCTTTGAAATGCATAGCAGCAGACACGGCATTTCCAACAATTGTTCTTATGGAACTCCATTGTGCTATGCCTGGATCAAAAGAGGCAAAAGGAATCTGTGAAACCAAAACTTTGGCCATTGGATTTTCGTTACTGTAAATTTTCCAAGCTTGAGTATCCAACGCTGTTTTTACAACCGGAAGATAACCGGTTTTTATAGCCCAAAATGCTTGTACTTCAGGCTTCAAGAGGAATTTTACAAATTTCCAAGCGGCTATTTGTTGACTTTTGGAGGCTGTTTTGAATATGGCAAGATCCGTTCCGGCAAATGGAGGAGCTTGTGTTTTCCCTTTAGGGATTGGAACCACCGTCCACGCAAATTTTCCACCAACACTCCTCGCAGTGAATGGAATTCCCGCAGATGTGCTGATGAACATCGCAATTCGTCCGTTTCCAAATGGACCATCAAGATAACCACCTTGTGCAAAAGTTGTTCCACTTTTTACAAGCTTAACAAGCATTTTAAGAGTATTAAGTGCCACTGGCGAGGTAAGAAGTGCCTTGGTGTAATTAGAATTGAGAATATGGCCACCCATTTGTCTGAGAAAAACTTCAAAGGTATCCACTGTGGTCCTCAGCCCCAAACCATATTGAATGACTTTTCCAGAGGCATTCTTCATGGTAAGAATTTTTGCATCTTTTATAAGCTCGGGAATAGTTTTTGGAATGCCGAGTCCATCCAGCATGAGGGCATCCTTGTTAACGAAAAGTAAATAAATAGATTTGTTAAATGGAAGAGTATATATTTTCCCATTCCAGGTGTTTGCTTTTAAGAATACTTTCCATATGTTATCTAACTGAGATTTTGATAACCCAATGCTTGGATTATCAATAAAAGTCTGCATAGGCTGAACGAGATTTGATTTCATAAGGCGAGCTGTCCAGTTGGAATAAACCAAACTCATAGTAGGTAGATGGCCACTGATAGCAGCTGATAACAATTTCTCAGAAAGTACTGCATAATCATCCATGAAAATTGATTTTATCTCAATGTTGGGATGTTGTGCTTCGAATTCAGATATTATTTGGTTCAGTGGTTGACGGAAAGGGCCACCCATAGAATTCCAAAATGTTACGATCGTTTTGGCAAAGATGCTTCCTGCCAATAAGAAAAGAGACAGTACCAAAACAATGATCAAAACTTTCCTCATCGAAACCACCTCCCTCGAAATAAGACTTTTATTATATCTTATTAGCACACAAAAAGTCAAATAACCGAATTGACTCATAAAAAATCTACACGAAAGCGAGTCGATGAGTCAAAATAAAAATCTATACGAAATCATGAGTGAATGACGGATAATCTTCTCAAATACCTTATCAATTTCAAAGTGGGTGAGAAGATGAAAGAGTTGAAGATGAATGAAAGAAGGGAACTGGTGAATATCTTGCATAAGCGTTATGTGAAAGCATCTAAAAAGGATAAAACAAAGATACTGAATGAGTTCATTCAAACAATGTAAAAAGTCAAGAGATGTAGAACTGTCCCAAGTTTTGGGTATTTATGATTTTCCCCGAGATAAACGAACTCATAAATAAGGCTCAACCCTTTCTTTAAAGTATATCGCCAATTGAGCTAAAATGGAAGCCCTGCTTTTTGGCACATCCTATGCCTCTCTTCTCAGCTATCGCTTTGATCGTGTAAGTGAAAAAGACATTTGACAACACCCCTTCGACTTTTACCTCGGTCGTGAAAATGGTTATTCCGCCCACCGAGCTGGAATCTTGTTTTGAAGAGATTCTGAATCAAGTTCAGAATGACAATGTGGTATTTCAGCAGCCTTTTGTACGGGTAATTCATGAATTGTCGAGTAGAAGTGTGCCTTTCTAATTTTAGGAACAGGTTTGTTTTCACCGTTTCTCTCCGTTTCCTCTGAGAGTGCCACAATATTTGCTCCATAACCAGATTAACACACTTCCCTTCTGAAACAAGCGTACCTGCGATTTTCTCGTGTATGGTTCTTCATTAAGAGTTTCACACTCATGCACTTTTCTTCTTTTGCAATCGGTACTCAATTACTACTTTGTTCCAATTCACATGACAAAATAGGAAGTGAAGAACGAAAGTCTCATTTTCTCTCACAAATGCTGAGGACTTCAAGAAAATATCAAGAGACCTTAAAGCTATCTAAAAAATATAGGTCTACCATACTAAAAAGGACAAAGGTGTTATAAGGTGTTATAATGATATAAGCTTTTCCGGGGTAAGGAGGTTTTAGAATGGAAGTGGAGGATATTGTCAGAGAACTGATAGCTTCGGAAAAAGATTCCAGAAATCTTGTAGATAGTGCAAGGAAAAAAGCAAAAGAAATGATATCAGCCGCTGAAAAAGAAGGAAAAGCGCTGCTGGATTCAAAGATAAATGAGGCCGAGAAAACTGCTAAAGATATTGTTGAAAAAGCTGAAATTGAGGCTAAAACTCGAACGGACAACATGATCAAAAAAACTCAATCCGAGATGGAGTTTTTAAAAGATAGCTACTCTAAAATTAAAGACGATACAATATCCAAATTTGTCTCCGAAATCGTTAAGGGGAAAAAGCGTGGGTAGTATTTTAGAATACGCCGGCGTCAGGGCAAAACTGGCTGCCATGGCAAGCAAATTTCTCAAAGATAAAGATTATGAAGCCTTGATGGCTAAAGAATCGGTTCCGGAAATTACCAAATTTCTTCAAGAAACCGCGATGTACTCTTCTGCGCTAAAGAATGTCAACCCGGAGGAAATTCACAGGAGAGATTTAGAAACCATCTTGAAAGCCGATTTGGTTGAAGATGTGAAGAGGTTTTTCACGTTTTTTGTCACACTTGATAGAACATTTGCAAGCTACATTTTGAGGAGGTATGAGTTAGAAAATCTGAAACTCGCTTTAAGAAACGCTTTGATGGAATCAGAAACTAAAAAGAAAATTGAAGAATTGAAGGGAAAGTTTTACGATATAGGGAACAAAGCGCTCATCGATCCGATAAAAGTTGCCTCATCATCAAGTAGAGAAGAAATACTCAACAATTTAGAGAAAACACCATACCAAGAAATAATCAGGAATATATTTGCAAGTGAACGACCAAATGTAATTGGTTCTATTGAAAATGCCCTCGATAGATGGTTGTTTTTCGGAATATTAAAAGCTTCTGTTGATCTGGATTACGATGATTACATGGCGGTCAGAGAGATGGTTGGAGAAAGAGCTGACCTCATAAACATAGAATGGATTGTGAGAACAAAAGAATTTTACGCTTTAAGACCTGAGGAGCTTTACAACTCTCTCATACCCATGCGATTTAAATTGAGTGTTTCAGTTCTTCACAAATTATGTGATGCTCGTGGCACCAATGAGCTTTTAAATCTCATTTCAAGTGGTACTTACAAGGAAATTTTGAGTGATGACGTGAACACAGCAGGTATTACTTCTCATCTAATAACTCGAAATATAAAAAGGTTTCTCTACAGAAAGGCTCAGAAGTCTGTGTCCGTTCTTGGAGGATTTTCGATTGCCACTTTCTTTCATTACTCTTTCCTCAAAGAATACGAGATCATGGACATAACAACCATCACTGAAGGTGTTAGGTACAGCATGAACCCCGATGAAATTAAAGGTTACTTGATAAGACAAATTTGAGGTGATTTCATGGCTGTAACGAAAATGGAAAACGTAACACTCGCCTTTTCTAAAGATGAAATGGAGAAAGTTCATTTAGATCTCATTTCTTCTAATGCGTTCGAACCGATACCTTTTCATGAAATTATAGACAATGAGGTTTCTGAACAGCTCATTCATGGCGAAAATGAAAATCCTTATCAAGAATTGTACAATGAAATGGCAAACTTTTTAAAAATCACCGGGTATAAACCTGTTTTTGAT
>WFSH01000201.1 GCA_015486145.1 Mesoaciditogaceae bacterium | reverse complement strand
TACTTTCAGACGAGGAAGAATTTTACTCTGCTTACTACAAAACACTTGGAAAGTACTGCATAGATCTCATTGAGCCCTCCAAACTCGTTGAAAGTGTTCAAAAGATCATAAAAAAGATAACGATGGACGATGGAAAGTTAAACAATTACGACAGATTTGTGAACGTGATGAAGGAAGAACTCGGTGAAAAACTTGCAAAAGCTCTTGAAAGTCGGTTTAACGCTTTTTATTCGAGTGAGGAATTTGATGGTTTGAAATCTCTGACAGTCCCAAATGAAAAACTGATAGGTTGGATGAGGAAAACGGAAAATTCTAAACTCAAAAAGGTCCTTGCCACCAACCCAATTTTCCCCAAAAGTGCCATTTTGAAGAGAATGGAATGGGCTGGACTGAGCGAAAGGGATTTTGACTGGATAAGTGTTATGGAAAATTCCCATTTTCTCAAACCGAGGGGAGAATATTACGTGGAAATTGCCCAAAAGCTGGCGGTCAAGCCTGAAGAATGTATGATGATAGGAAATGACGCGCTTTTGGATGGTGCTTGCTCAAAAGTTGGAATGACCTTCAAACACATAAAAGATTTTCAAGTTTGATCGAATGCTGTACAGAATTAAAATTTAAGGTGCGCTACAGGATGTCTTGTGGTGTGTCCACATCAAAAATGCATTCTTCTCCACCATCAAAGGTTGCCACGTCGTTTGTATGTTTGGCGATGATTTTTCGTAATCCCACGTCACCACTCAACAACATGGCCTCTTCAAAATATTTTGAGGGTAGATACACCGGGAAGCCTTTTATACCATCGTGCGAGGGAAAAACAATCCTTTTTCTGTCCATTGAGATCACCTGTTTTACCAAGTCAGTGCTTATTTTTGGCATGTCCCCAAGAAGGAGCAATATCCCTTCGTGCCCTTTCGCCGCTGAAACGGCCAATTTCACAGACGATGAGATTCCATATTCGGGCTTTTCATTTATGATCAGCTTAAAACCGTCCAAATCAAACAACGAAACATCCAACGTTTTTGACACAACGAGTAGCTTTTCAGCGCTGATTTTTCTCAGGACATCTATGGGCCATTGCAGGAGGAGTTTACCGTGGTAACTCTGTACGAGTTTTTGACTTCCAAATCTCGTAGATCTACCTGCGGCAAGAATTGCTATGAAGATCAACCTTCACCTGCGGCTTTCTTAATCGCATCTATTATTTTGAAGTAACCAGTGCACCTACACAAGTTTCCTTCCATTCCTTTCTTTATTTCATCTTCAGTTGGATGGGGATTTCTGTTGAGAAGTGCTTTGGCAGACATTACCATTCCAGGTGTGCAGAAACCACATTGGATAGCACCAACTTCCACAAAAGCTTTCTGAATTGGGTCCAAATTCCCATTTGATGAAAGCCCCTCGACAGTCCAAACTTCGGTTCCATTTAATTCTGGAGCGAGCATTAGGCACGAAGCGACATTTTTGTTGTTGACTATTATGGTGCAAGCGCCACATTCTCCCTCTCCGCATCCTTCTTTAACACTTTTCATGCCAAGTCTTCTCAAGAAATCAAGTGCCCTTTCATCATCTTCCGCTTCGGCCTCGATGTCTTCGCCGTTGAGTTTAAATCGCACCAGCATCTCTTAAAGCCTCCTTCGTTTCTTTGAGATTTGGCCTAACAACGTATGGTTGCGCAACAAATTCTTTCACTGAATTTATATCTTTCAATCCATTACCTGTTATGAAGAGGATGACACTCTTACCCTTCAATTCATCTTTAATCTTTTTCAATCCGGCATAGGTTGTGGCTCCAGCGGGTTCGGCAAAAATGCCTGTTTTCCTGGCAAGCTCTACGATGGCATGTCCAATTTCGTCATCTGAGACGGAAATGAATTTTCCTCCAGACGCTTTCACGTATTTACACGCTTTTAAAACATCTCGAGGTTTCCCCACCGCTATGCTGTCAGCTATTGAATGCGCTTCCATATCGTTTGGCTCGTCAAAAATTCCAGATTCAAACGTTTTCATCACGGCGTTCGCTCCTTCAGCTTGAACGCCTATTATCGTTGGAATTTTACCTATTAAACCCGATTCTTTTAGATCTCTGAATCCTTTGTATATCGAGCTTACAACGGTTCCATCTCCAACTGAAACCATTGCAACGTCCGGCACTTTCCAATTTAATTGAAAGGCGGCTTCCATCGCCCCAGTTTTTTTGCCTTCGAGAAGGTAGGGATTTACCGCAGAGTTACGGCAATACCATCCAAATTCTTCTCCCACCTCCATTGATAGGTCAAAGGCTTCATCGTAACTCCCATCCACCGCTATTACCGTGGCACCATAAACCAGCAATTGAGTTATTTTTGCAGCGGGTGCGGATTTTGGTACAAAAATCACGCTCTTCATTTTAGAAGCGGCGGTTAACCCAGAAAGAGATGAAGCTGCATTTCCGGTGGATGCGCAATAAATGGTTGAAATCCCAAGCTCTTTCGCCTTTGCTATTGCCAATGCACTCGCTCTGTCTTTGTAAGAGGCTGTTGGATTTCTTCCATCATCTTTCACGTAAAGGTTTGACAATCCAAGCTCATGAGCCAATTCTACCTTTTCGTAAACAGGTGTGTTTCCAACCAGCAGTGGGACTTCGAAATGATCCGCTTTAACCGGAAGAAATTTGGAAAAAGCCCACATGCCTTTGTGTTCAAGGTCAAATTTTTTTTCATTTGGTAATTCGTCATACAAAACTTCCAACGTGCCAAGCCTGTTCCCACAAACTGGACAGGTGTATTTCACCTCATCTGGACTGTAGATCTTTCCACAATGCATGCATCTGAGTTTGTAGTTCATTTCAGCACCCCGCTTATAGCTTTTGTTGGGCATCTTGACTCGCAAAGTCCACATCCAAAACATGCGTTTGGGTCGACTTTTACTTCACGGTCCGTAACCTCTATGGCAAAATAAGGACAGACGTATTCGCAAAGCTTACAAAGAGTACACTTTTCCATGTCAACTTTGGGATTGTTCACGACAAACTCGGCGTGCTGCACGTCAAGTTTTTTGCCAATTGCATCTTTAACCGATGCGTATCCACGATTCTTCAAAGCGTTTTCGAGACCATTTATTACACGCCTATACTGCTCTTTGCCAAATATGAGAGCCGACGAAAGCATACCCACTGCCGATGCGCCAACCTCTAAAAATTCTATCACGTCTTCCGCATTTTTTACCCCACCGACGCCTATAACCGGTATGTTCAAAGATTGCCTTATTCTTTGAACGATGGAGAGAGCCAGTGGTTTTATGACAGGGCCAGATATCCACCCGTATCTGTTTTCCGATCCCAGAGGCGAATGTCCCGTTTTTGGATCTACATAATAAGCGGGTCCTAAAGAGTTTACCGCAACCACTCCGGCAGCTCCCGACTCTGTGACAACTTTTGCAAATTCCACAGGATCTGGCATGTGAGGACTGACTTTCATAAAAACTGGTTTCCCAGCGAGTTTTGACGCCGCTTTTGCCACTTCGGCTATGGGGTGCAGATCCTTTCCAACATAGTGTGTCGAAATCTCAAATGCGTCTCCGAAATCTTTTAAACGGGGTATCAACCATTCGATTTGTTCTTTAGAATAACCTATGCTTATGATTTTAGGTATTTCCAAAGATTGTATTCCAGGCAAAAATTCCTCTATCCACTTAGAAGGTCCGTATTCTGACCACAATTCGGCATTCACAACGTAATTGTTTGTTGCCACGATGCAAGGCCTTGGCACTTTGGCTGCTTCCGTAGAGATGGTCTTTGTAACCATTCCCCCAACGCCCAAAGATGCCACGTATTTCATTTTTTTATCATCGCCGGTCAAAGGCCCGGCTGCCGGCAAGAGGGGATTTTTAAATTTTATTCCCGCTACTTCTGTGGACAAGTCCATGCACATTCACCTCCATAGTCACAATCTTTCCCAAAGCTTTTCTGCAATTTTTCTCGATTCTTTTCTAACTTCACTTTCATCAAAAGTCTTTATCTTTTCATCCTCCATGACGGTTTTGCCATCGACGTACAGAGAAATTACTTTTGCCTCTGAAATACCGAAAAAGAGGTGATCGTAAAAGTTATCTCTTGTCATTGGCGTGGGTGGATCGTAGTTTATCACGATCAAATCCGCGGGTGCCCCTTTCTTTATGTTTCCAAATTCCTCGTTTAGGTGCTTACCGGCGAGCTCATAGTTGTTGTTTATCATTTTCTCAAGCTCATGTGAAGAAAAGGCCAGAGGCGTTTTGTGAATGTGCTTCTGAGTGAGTACCAAAAACCTCATCCCAAACGACGGGGAGAATCCAAATCCATCGTTTCCAAAGGCAACACGCGCTCCGTGGCTCATAAATCTTAGAATATCTGGCACTCCAACGGCGTTGTTCATGTTGGACTGAACGTTTACGACTATCGTTCCACCACTTTTCGCTATTTTTTCAATCTCATCGTCATCCACATGAATACAATGAGCGTAAATGGCACCATCGTTCAACAATCCGTATTTTTCAAATCTTTCTATTATTTTCAAATTGAATTTGTTTATGGATTCCAGTTCATCCTCGACACCTTCCGCAACGTGAACGTGGATGGGAATCACTCCCTTACAAACCTTTGAGACAGTTTCAAGCGTTTTATCACTGAGTGTCAAAGACGCGTGAAGTCCCATCATTCCAGAGACCTTGTGATCGTTTTTGTGAAGTTCGTAAAAATCGGCATTTTCTTCTATCGCTTCATTTTGTATCCCGTCTCTATCGCTCGTTTCATAACAAAAAATTCCCCTCATTCCCGCGCGATCAACAATGGCCTTTTTCAAAGATTCCAAAGAGCCTCTGACGTGAGAGGGACTGGAGTGGTGATCAAAGATCGTTGCGACACCACTGTGAATGAATTCAGAAGCCGCGACCATCGCGCTTATTTCGATCTCTTCTTTTGTGAGGGCTCT
>WFSH01000200.1 GCA_015486145.1 Mesoaciditogaceae bacterium | reverse complement strand
TTTTTTTGTCATTCTGAACTTGATTCAGAATCTCGATCCACCTTGTTAGTTGCTTGGAGATCCTGAATAGTTCCTTCGGAACTTTCAGGATGACGTTAAGGTCAAAGACTCCAAATAAAAGAACGAATCAGTTTTGACAAGACTTCAAAAAGATTACACTCACCGCTTGTAAAACGGTACTAAACTGTCAAAGAATGCTGTTATTCGAAATATGTTACCAACACTATCGTGAAGAGATCCATTCACAATAATGATAAATAATGGTAGGTGATGTTTATGGGAAGACCAAAAAAATACAGAATTGTTGAATATCTTTTAAAACCCACTGACTTTAAGCCAAACAGAAAAACCAACGGATACGTTGAGCTGACAATAGATGAATTGGAAGCCATTCGTCTTGCTGATCTTGAAAATATGTATCAAGAAGATGCGGCGCACGTGATGGGAGTTTCACGTCAAACCTTTGGAAGAATTGTAAAATCTGCCCATATGAAGATCGCTGATGCAGTTGTAAACACAAAGGAGATAAAAATAGGGAAAGACGAAACATGTCGAGACGTCAAATTAATAAAATGTCCAAGCTGTGGAAAGATATGGAGAGTTCCCATTGATTACAACAAACTCAGATGTCCTGAATGTCATGCAAAAAACGTTGAAGTCATTAAAATAAACGACAATGAAGGGGAGAAATAAAATGAACTTTGAAAAGCTTTTTTCCAAATTAAAAATTGGCAATTTAACGTTGAAAAACAGAATAATTTTTCCACCGATTTCTACCAACCTCGCAAACGTCAGCGGGGAGGTAACAGAAAGGTTTGTCTATCATTATGCAAGAAGAGCAAAGGGTGGTGCAGCACTTATCACCGTGGAAAATGCTTGCATTGACTATCCAAATACCTTAGGTGGCGCTACTCAACCCAGATTTGATGACGAAAAATTTGTTCCGAGCTTAAGCTATCTTGTGGAAGAAATCCACAAGTATGGTGCTTTGGTTTTTGTAGAACTCACCCACCAAGGTTTATTTGCTTCCCACTTACCCGTAGTTGCTCCTTCAGATGTACCTTTGAGACCTGATGGGGTACATCCACATGTGTTAAATAAGAAAGAAATCGAAGAAGTGGCAGACAAGTTTGCAAAGGCTGCGGTGATAGCAAAAAAAGCGGGATTTGACGGTGTTGAAATTGAGGCAGCCCATGGATTGCTTATAGATCAGTTTTTATCTCCGATTGCGAATAAAAGAACAGATGAGTACGGAGGAAGTATTGAGAACCGTACGAGGTTTGCCAAACTCGTTATAGATAAGATTAAAAAATTTTGCGGAAAGAACTATCCCGTTACTGCAAGGGTGGGAGTTGTCGACTACGTTGACGGTGGAATAGTTCCAGAAAAAGATGGGATTGAAATATCCAGAAAATTTGAGGAGTACGGTTACGCCGCACTTCACGCTGATGTGGGCTTTGGAAATAAAGAAAAAAGACTTGAACCGATGGCTTATCCTCAGGCTTGGAGGTCTAATCTTGCTAAGATTTTAAAAGACGCTGGGATTAAAATTCCCGTCATAGCCGTTGGCGTTATAAGGGAGCCAGAAATCGCTGAAAAATTGTTAGAAGATGGAACTGCTGACATCGTGGCACTGGGGAGAACCCTTATCGCAGATCCAGATTGGCCAATTAAAGCTAAGTATGGAAAAGAGAAAACGATCAGAAAATGCGTTGGTTGTTCGGAATGCATAGTATCGAGGCATGCCAAGGGAACGGCTATAAGGTGTGGGGTAAACCCAAATGTCGGAAAAGAGAGAGAATATGAATTTTTAATTCCCTCTATGAAACCTAAGAAAGTGGTAATCGTGGGAGGCGGTCCTGCGGGTTTAGAAGCTGCTCGAGTGAGTGCACTTAAGGGTCATAACGTCGTACTCTTTGAAAAAGAGAGTGATATAGGTGGAGCAATAAGACAGGCAAGTGTACCACCTGGAAAGAGTAAAATGAATTGGCTTATAGACTATTACAAATCGGTTCTCAGGGAGTTAAATGTCGTTATCAAGACCTCTGTAACCGCAAATTCGCAAATTGTAATGGACGAAAAACCAGATGAGGTGGTGCTTGCAATCGGTGCCGAGCCCCTCATTCCACCACTGGTTGGGATTAAAGGGCCAAACATTTTATCTTACCCGGAAATTTTCAACGGGAAAACGTTGAAAAACGAAGAGATAGTTGTTGGTGGAGGAGGATTGGTTGGATGCGAAACGGCTCTTTATTTGGCACAATTTGATAATAACGTTTCCATTGTGGAAATGCTTCCAGATATTGCGATTGATATGGAGCCAATTAGCAGGAATTACTTGATCAACGAGCTGAAGGAAAATAACGTTAAAATTTTGACGTTATCTAAAATAGTAGAACTCACAGACAACGCCGTTAAAGTTGAGAAAGAGAGAAGAATTCAAGAGATTCCTTTTGACCATTTTATCATAGCTTTTGGTGGAAAGCCCCGTGAATTTGAATCCCTTCCCGTTCCAGTTCACGTGATCGGAGACGCGAGAGAAGTTGCAAAATTGGTTGATGCGGTACGTGATGGATACGCGGTAGGCTTTGATATGTGATGAAAATGTTGGACTTTATCAACAATTCCGGCCCCGGCCGGAATTTTGTTTTTTAACACTTTCAACTTCTTTATTTAACCATACATGCTTGCATCTTTACAAAGGCAATGGTAAAATTTATTTTGAGCATATGACCAAAATAGTTTGGAAAGTAGGTGAGGAAACCATGAACGAGCTGGAAAAAATAGGTAAAATGGAGAGTCTAAAAAAACATCTCGATAAATTCATCCCAGTTTACGTTCCCATTCTCATGATAATCGGTCTATTTGTAGGATTACCATTACATCACCAAATAATAATGAATAAAGCTATATTCAGCGTGTTGAATTTGATCGTTGTCGTGACCATGATCTATCCAATGATGGTAGGATTGAACATGGGAGAGATGAAAAATGCCTTTAAAATGTGGAAACTGTTACTCTTCGGTTTAATAATGGGATTAGTTTATCCACCAGTAGTCATGTATTTGCTATCGTTTGTCGTGCCGTTGAACTCTTATCTTGCTTTTGGCTTGATATTGGCAGTAGCTGTTCCGTGCTCCTCAATGTCTATAGCTTACACGGGGTTGTCTAAAGCCAACACAGAACTTGCAACAATTCTCGTGGCAATATCGTTCATACTTGCCCTTGTAACTGTGCCTCTTTGGCTATCGGTTTTTGGAAGCAGCTATCATGTTCCGGCACCAATGTTTCAAATTCTAAAAACCATAATCATGATAGTGGTGATTCCCATGACCCTCGGCTATGCAACGAGAGAAACAATACTCCTCAAGAGAGGAAAAAAGGCATTTTCGAAAGCAAAAGCGTCCTTTCCCGTCATGTCTTTACTCGGAATGTACGCAATAATATTTTTGATATTTATGGAAAAAGCCACCATGATAATTGGAAAATGGCATGCGATATTGATAGCCTTAGCGCCGCTTTCACTTTATTACGTGATCACTCTCGCATTTCTCACTTTGGTTGATGTACTCTTTAGAGTGCGTTATCGTGACCATATGGCAATAACTTTCACATCTGTTGGAAAGAACGAAGGTACGGCAATGGCCATAGCGCTTGGAGCAGGAATAGGTTTGGCAGCTGTTCCCGCAGCCATAACGCCGTTGCTTCAAATACCGTTTTTGGTAACTTATATGAAACTTCACTGGAAGATAGCTGGAATGTTTGCTAAAAAATCGCCAACATTGGTAAATGAATACGAATTGCACGAAATAAGAGAAATTGAGGAATCCTGATAAAATTTTCAAAACTCTGGAGGTGAAAAAGTATGGAAAATGTGGCTTTACAAGAATTTGTGGTAGAAACAGAATTAAGTTCAAATTACGGTGTCGCGTCTAACAAATCAAGGGGAATTATCACGAATATTTCAGCTGACAGAGATGGAAAACATGAAAAAGCCCACTCACCGGTGGAGGTGATAATAGGAGCACTTGGTTCTTGCTTCTTTATAAACCTTCAAAGGTATTTTCAAGAAAAGGGTGAAGAAATTTCAAATTCGGACGTTCAAATGATTTTGAAAGGTTACCGTGATCCCGAAATTCCAAAACTGGTCAAAATAGATTACGAAGTTTTGATAAACAAAGAACTGGAATTCGATCCAAATAAATTAAAAGAATTTATGGAACTCGGAAGCACAACCTATCGAACCTTGGAAAGCTCCGTTGAAATATCTGGTAAGATTACACGTAAAGATCTCACTTGAAAAGCGGTACTAAAATATCAAAGAATGCTGTTATTCGAAAAATGCCGGTTCTCTACATTTTTGTGTAGGTAAAACATGACAAATCTCTATTTTGTATGAGATTCTGGTTCGGTGGCCGGAATGACCACTTTCACGACCAAAGCGACAGCTGTGAAAAAAGGCACAGAATGTGTTGAAAAAGTGAAGTATTCAAGAATGAATGTCTTAGCATACTTTGATCTTGTTTTTTCGTTTTTACCAGCCCTTGAAGCCTTCGTCAAAACATATGAAGACGCCATACAAGATGTGAAAGAACAGAGCAAGATTGCACAGTGTGCAATGTACTCTTGCTTTCACGACCAAAGCGATAGCTGCGATGAGAGGCACAGGATGTGCCGAGAAAGCGAATCTAA
>WFSH01000199.1 GCA_015486145.1 Mesoaciditogaceae bacterium | reverse complement strand
TTTGGGTAACAAGCGATCTACATCCTCTTTTAAGCAAAGTGTTGTTCCGGCAGTCATAACGGCTGCGTTTCCAGCGGCAGAAGAGAGTTTTAAAGCATCTACAAGTGATTCTTTGCGCTTGTAAACAAAGGCTGCCAAGAATGAATCTCCTGCTCCCACGGAGCTCACGACTTTTACGTTCATTGGGGGAAGTTTGTACGCCTTTTTCTCACAATAAGCAATCGCCCCATTTTCTCCCAACGTTACGAGTACGTCTTTGATATCGTATTTTTCACTTATGATTTTTGCGGCATTTATTACGGAATTTTCGTTTTTAGGATCTATCTCGTGTTCTAAAAGCCTTGAAAGTTCGTAAACGTTTGGTTTAATACCGGTTGGGTGAGACTTAACCGCTTCTTTTAGATTTTCTCCATCAGTATCGACATAGATTTCCGCGCCGTTGCTTTTTGCCAGTTCAACGATCTTTGCGTACACAGCAGCCGAAAAACCACGAGGAAGGCTTCCCGATGCCACGAGCACATCACCCTTTCTTAAGGTTGCATTTAACATGGAAACGATCATTGAAAATTCTTCTTCAGAAAGTATTTGTCCCGGCAAACTCATCCTGTACTGTTTTTTCCTCGATTGAATTATAACGTTCATTCGTGTCTCGGATTTAACCCTTATTGCGGCGTAGAGCACGGCTTCATCATCTAACATGAAGGATATTTTTTCTCCGTTTTCACCGCCTAATGGACATATTGCAATAGAAGTACCTCGCAATTCTTTTATAGCTCTTGAAACATCGATACCTTTTCCGGCTGCGTAATCTTCGACCTTCTCAACACGTGTTGTGTCGTCCTCTTTTAGTTCATCAACGTACAAATATCTATCCAAACTCGGATTCAACGTCAAAGTGAATATCACGCCATTCAGCTTCCTTTCAACAGTGTGTGGTTATCGTTAATTATATACCTTTTGAAAAGAATTAAAAATGGCCGTACACACGTTTCATAGAAAAACGTTTAAAAAAAGTCCGCATCCTTTTAAAATGCGGGCTTTTAATGTCTCTCGTTTTGATGAGGAGATCTCCTCGTTTTTTGAAAATCAGTCGATTCAAATGATTCTTTCAGCTATGGACTTTGCTTGCAAAAACAGCAGTAAATAATCTCTTCCACCTGCCTTGGAATCCGTTCCGGACATGTTGAAACCTCCAAAAGGTTGGACACCAACAAGGGCACCCGTACATTTTCTGTTGAAATAGAGGTTTCCCACGTGGAATTCTGCTTTAGCCTTTTCTATTCGTGCTCTGTCTTTTGAATATAAAGCACCAGTCAAACCGTATTCTGTGGAATTGGCTATTCTAAGAGCATCTTCAAAATCCTTTGCCCTTATCACAGCCAAAACAGGCCCGAAAATTTCTTCCTGGGCTATTCTCGCATTTGGATCGACGTCGATGAAAACTGTTGGCTCTATGAAATACCCTTCATTTCCAAAACGTTTTCCTCCGGTGAGTAATTTGCCTTCTCTTTTCCCAATCTCAATGTACTTCATGACTTTTTTAAAGGCACTTTCACTTGAAACGGGGCCAAGCCAATTTTGGTGATCTGAAGTGTCACCTATCTTTATTTTTTCAACCCTGTCTTTCAATTTCTGTACAACTTCGTCGTACACCTCATCAACGATTATGGCTCTTGAACCGGCAGAACATTTTTGCCCTTGGAAACCAAAAGCACTTACCACTATCCCCTCAACGGCCGCATCTATGTCTGCCGTTTCGTCGACCACAACCGCATCTTTTCCACCCATCTCAAGCACCACGCGTTTTAGCCAGTGTTGCCCTGGCTGATGTTCGGCAGCCAAGGAATTGATCCTCAACCCAACGTCTTTTGAACCTGTGAAGGAAATGAACCGAGTCTTTGGATGCTTCACGAGGTATTCGCCTACTTTTGCTCCAGAGCCCGGTAAGAAGTTGAAAACGCCATCCGGCAGTCCGACTTCGTTGAAAACCTCAGCAGTTTTTGCAGCAATGATCGAAGAAATGGAAGCCGGTTTCAAAATCACGGCATTTCCAGCGGCTATCGCGGCTGAAGTCATTCCGACGAGGATGGCGATCGGGAAATTCCACGGTGGAATAATGGTGCCCACACCTATCGGAATGTATCTCACCTCATTTTTCTCACCTGGTACTTGGTGTGGCTCATAGCCTTTGGAGTATCTTATCGCTTCTCTCCCATAGAAATTTAGCATATCCACAGCTTCCGCAAGGTCGGCGTCAGCTTCTACCCAGTTCTTGCCAGTCTCATAGACCATCCACGCATCAAATTCAAAGCGCCTTTCTGTCAAGATATCGGCAATTTTGAAAAGATACTCTGCCCTTTCCTCGGCTTTTGTGAACTTCCAGCTGTCGAAAGCCTTCCAGCCGGCTTCAAGGGCCGCATCGGCTTCTTTTTCTCCACAATTTGGAACGTATCCAACGATTTCGGATGGTTTCGAGGGATTAGTAGAGGCTATTTCCGTTTCCGCTTCCACCCATTTACCACCTATAAGGGCTTTGTAATGCTTTCCAAACTCCGATTTCACCTTTTTGAGCGCTTCTTCCATTTTTGAGACATCACTTGGTGACTTGAAATCGACGACTTTTAGATTCTCAAAATCTTTTAATTCTCTCACGAATGCTTACCTCCTTCAAACAACGTTGTGTTCTTTCTCTATTTTATTCGCAAATCTTGACATTCCAAGATTGCTTATATCGGTTGTTTTGGAATGACCGTACACTATCATCTCCGCCACCGCTTCTCCGACAGCCGGAGCCAACATAAAACCGTGTCCGCTGAATCCCACAGCGAATATGTACCTCGACACGTTTTGTGCCTCATCTATTATAGGTTGCGCGTCGGGGGAAACGTTGTACGCTCCAGACCATTGTCTCACAATGTGAAGATGTTTCATGAATGGAAAGTCGTGGATCATTTTTGGTGCCATTTCTTCCAAAAATTCAACCGTGTGACCGAGATCGTTCCCTTGAGCTGGATTTTTGTCGCTTTGTCCCATGATAAAAGATCCGTGCTTGGTCTGCCGCACATAGTAATTGTTCTGAAAACTTATAACCATTGGATCTAGGACGTGATTGACACTTTCGGTCACGAGTATTTGATGTCTTTCACTGTGGGTGGGGATGTTCACGTTTGCCATTAAACCAACTTCGTGAGAAAATCCCCCAGCCGCGTTGACGACAACGTTTGTTTTGACATACCCTTTGTCCGTTTGAACTCCAACGATCTCGCCATTTTGAATGTCTATTCCTACAACTGAGGTGTGAGTGTTGAGATCCACACCCATTCGTTTTATTGCCATGGCGTAGGCAATGTTGGCGATTTGAGGATTGGCGTGAGCATCTGTGGGACACCAAGTACCACCTTTGACTTCTTCAAGATTCATGAAAGGAAATTTTTTTAAAATTTGTTCTTTTGTTAGAAGCTCAACGTCAAGACCCTCTTCACGTTGCATTCTAACGTTGTTTCTGAATTCCTCCATTTCTTTATCTGAGTAAGCTAAAAGTAGATAGCCACCTTGATGATATTCTATGTCCATTCCAACATCCCTTTTGAACTGCCTGAACAGCTTAACACTTCGCATGGCGAGACGCACGTTCATTCTGGATGTCCATTGCTGACGTATTCCCCCTCCACATCTCCCAGTTGACCCGGACGAAATGTAAGACTTCTCAAAAACTGAAATGTTGTTAACGCCGAGTTTTGCGAGATTAAAAGCCACAGAAGTACCAACGATGCCACCACCTATTATGACGACTGACGCTTCTGGTATCATTTTGAATCATCCCTTTTCGTGAACAGAGAAAATTCCACGGGCTTTACGGGTGGTCGCGACGTTCCATGTGAGAGTTTTGAAATTGGTACGCCAGTTTTTCTTGAAAGTATTCCAAGCACGACGAGTTTGCAATTTTTACCCCCGCACGGTCCCATGGTAACACGTGTTAATCTTTTTATCTCTTCAAAATCAGTGATGCCGGAATCTATGACCCTTTCTATTTCATCCAAAGTAACTTCCTCGCACCTGCAAACGAATGGACTTTCCCGTTTTGGGAATTCAACGCTCAGCACTTTTTGAGAGAATTCCAGAGGCACTTCGACGTAAATGATATTGGTTTTATTTGGATATTTTGCGATCTTTTTAACAATTGCATCGCAGATGTAATTTCCATCTTCATCCAATGCCCACATCTTTTGACCTTTCTCCGGTAGTGGCAAAAGCTCGTAAGGTATTCCGACGAGGGCGGTAGAATTTTCCACATCCTCTTTTAACATGTGAATTGCGAGTCCGGGACAGGCAATTACACAGGTCGCACACCCGTTACATTTGTCATAATCCACGACAGGTGTGCTGTTGAGATTTTCACCTATATGAATGGCCCCGAACGGACAAACGGCTTCACAAGAATTGCAGGGAATTTCTTCCGTGCAGTCTATTATGGCTCTGAGTTTTCCCTGAGGGCCTATTTGGACTCCGTGGCGTTCTATTTCAGGTACAGGTTTAACGTTTATTCCAAATTTTTCAAGACCGATTCTTATTTTTTCGGATTTGGGTCCACTTCTGAAAAGTGATAAAGTTTGTATTTCATCGTTAATTTCGTTTTCTACATCTGTGGATTTTAAATTGTGAGCCATTTCCAATGCCGCTATTTTTCCCTCTATCATGGCGGTTGTTGCCTCCTCAATGGAGGAAAGATCGCCAGCTATGAAAACGTCTGGATTTGAGGTTTGCATTCTCTCGTTTCTGATGGGGACGTATCCACCAAGCTGTGGAATGTATTCGATTTTACACCCTGCCTGTTCGGCGAGTTCGGATAAAGGTGTCAAACCGACGGAAACGCATATGGTGTCAACAACTTTTTCTTCTTCAGTGCCAGGTATGGGTTTGAAATGCTCATCTATTTTTGCAATAACAGCCCCTGAAACGCTTTCATCTCCTATGGCTTTCACGATGGTGTGGTTTAGAAGGATCGGTACACCCAGTCTTTTTATCTTTTTAGCATGAACCTCATAACCTCCGATCTTTCCAAGCGCTTCCACGATTCCTCTAACTTCTGCTCCGGCTTGAATGAGCTGATAGGCGAGTATCAATCCTATGTTTCCAGAACCAACGATGAGAAAACGCTTTCCAGGCATGACTCCGTATTCGTTCATCAAGGTTTGAACTGCGCCAGCTCCATAGACTCCTGGAAGATCGGAATTGATGAATGGCAACTGCTTTTCCATCGCTCCCGTGGCAATCAGGAGTTTTTTGTAGGTAACTTTAAATTCTTTTCCGTCCTTTGCATAGACTATCAGATTGTTTGGGTACACTCCAATAACAGTTGCGGAAGTTTCCACTTTTATGTTTGGATCTTTTGCCATCTCTTCTTGTAGTTTTTGTGCTATTTCAAATCCCCTAACAGATGCGTAATGAGCGTGATCACCAAAAAATTTGTGCGTTTGTTTAACAAGCTGCCCTCCAAGGACGTCGTTTTCGTCTAACAAAAGGGTTTTAACATCTTTACCTCCCAGCGTGATCGAGCCCATCATTCCAGCCGGGCCTCCGCCGATGACCACGGCCTCGTAATGTCTCACAGCACGTCTCCTCTTTTGTTTTGTCTTCTGACGTGCATGCCCTCTTTAACCTTTGTCATGCAAGAGCGCACGTTGGGAACGTTGTCTATTTCCATGAGACATGATGAACATTTCCCCACCGCACAGAACAGGCCAGCAGGTCTGTTGGTATGAGGGGTATATCTGAGTACCCTTATGCCGTTAGCTTGAAGTGCAGCGGCAACAGTTTCTCCTTCGTAGGCTTCTATCTCTCGATCCTCAAAATAGAACTTCACACGTTTTCCCCGCCTGAATTCGAGGATCGGATGAGCCTTTATCCTTCCTTCCATTCCGCTTCCTCCTTCACCTTGTAAATTGCAAATGGAAACAAAGACAGTCAGATAGTTTTTGCATAAAGAGCATTCTTTTTTTCACCTATTGGTTGAAACCACCCGTTTAATCCATATTCTTCCACAAAATTTAAAGCGTTTGAATATTCGTCCCTTTTGATCTTACGATTGAGTTCCCGAATTTTCTTTGCTTTGTAAACCGGGAAGTATTGAGACATGAGAGATATCGGAACCGATGTGGATAATTCTTCCGCTATAAATCTTACGGCCTTTTGAGTGCCGGATATGTCGTTTGGGAGTACTAAATGTCTTACAATGAGACCTTTCATTTTTTGTTCTCGAAATGCCCCTACTTGTCGGTACATTTCTCTCAAAGCTTTTTTAGTTGTCTGCCAGTAATTTGGAGCATGAGAATATTTTACGGCAAATTCATCATTTGTGTATTTTATATCTGCAAGGTATATGTCGATGATCCCATCTAAATGCTTCAGAGTTTCGACGTTCACATAACTCGATGTGTTAAAAACGATCGGGAGAGAAAAGCCATTTTCTTGGGCATAGATAAGAGCTTCGAGTATTGAATGAAGGTGAGGTTCTGGGGTGACGAGATCGAGGGTAGCGGCACCAGACTCCTGAAGTTTCAAAAAGATGTTTCCAAGTTCTTTGGAACTCACTTCTCGACCGTAACCAAGTTGGCTAAACGAAAAATTTTGGCAGTAAA
>WFSH01000198.1 GCA_015486145.1 Mesoaciditogaceae bacterium | reverse complement strand
GTCATGTTTTGCCCACACAAAAATGAAGAGAACCAAAAATTTTGAGAGATTAAAAAAAAGAAGAGACGGAAGTTAAAGTTTCCGTCACTTTTAATGAAAGGTGAAGGCGAAAGAATCTTCACTTAAATGGTGTGAATTCTTCCCTTCCTCCCAAATAGCCAATTACTATTTCTTTAAATGTCGGATATCTTCCAATATCCTTATTCGTTTTTACCAGGATTTCGTTTCCCACAAAGCCAACGATCTCGCTTTGAGAAGTTTTTTCGTTTTGGGAAATAAGTCTATGAGATGCTTTTGCATCGTCTACGTTGTCTTGATATGTGATTTTGCCTTCTTTTATTATTCCGAAAGAAGTTGAAATTTCTTCTAATTCATATATCTCATGTGAAGAAATTAGAATGGTCTTTTTTTCTTCGTTAGCGTAATCGTTTATAATCCTCAAAACTTCTGCACGAATGAGCGGATCAAGATGTTGAGTTGGTTCATCAAGTATGAGCAAATCAGCACCACTTGCAAAGGTAAGGGCAATGTAAAAGATGGTTTTCATCCCTATCGAATAGGTTTCAACTCTTTGTTTGAGATCGAATTTGTAATGGATTGCGAAATTGGAAAATACCTCATCATTCCATTTTGGATAAAGTAAGCTCCAAATCTTAATATAATCGCCGCCAGTGAATCTTCTGAAGGCCCGACGATTTTCATTCATAACGGCAATTTTTTCTTTTAGTTTCTCGTTGAAAGGCTCGTCAAATATTTCTATTTCCCCGCCATTGGGCTTCAAGCTTCCGTATACGCATCTGAGAGTTGTCGTTTTTCCGGCTCCATTCGGACCTATAAGTGAAAAGATTTCTCCTTCTCTTACTTCAAAACTTATACCGTTCAACACGCGTTTGGCTGAAAAATTCTTTTTAAGGTTTTCAACTTTTACCATCATTTTACTTTCCCCTTTCTTTCAAAGATGAAGTACGAAACCATCAGTAGCGAAAGGGCAAAGATCAATGCCGCTGTTATGTTTTCTTGATAAATTGGACTTATCATTCTATACGGATTCAAACTGTACCGTCCAATGGAACCTAAAAATGCATCTGCTATGAACACGAGAAAAGGCACGCCAAAGTTTCCAAACCCAAAGCTTACAGAAAGCATCGCTATTCCAAAGTAAGCGCTTGAAAAGGTTAAAGTGGACAAAATTCCGTATCCGATATTCCAAAAATTTGGCGTCACGAAAATGCTTTCAAAAGAGTAACCTACCATCTGTGGAAAGATGGAGAAAACCAGTAAAAATACGTACGAAGACCAGAATACATCCTTACGTAAAAGTGGTAGTGCCATCATGATGTTGAATTTTCCATTGCACATGTCTCGTGGGAGAAGAACTAAGGTGATCATTAAAAATATGAAGAAAATTCTCCAACTGAAGTTGGGTATTAAAAGGAGCAAAGTCAAAATTAAAAGAAGTCCAGCTCTCTCTTTGAGAGTTTTGATAAAATAAACTTCAACTTTATTCAACTTTTTTCCACACCTCCTCGAGTATTAAGATCGTGGTATTCAAATCCATGTTCATCTTTTTCAACTCTTCAACGCTTTTCTCCAAAATATCTACAACCTTTGGATTTATTATCTTTGAATTTTTTACGAAGTATCCCACGCCATGTTGAGCCTCTACAATCCCTTCCATTTGCAATTTTTCCAACGATTTCATTATGGTATTAACGTTCACCCCAAATACCCTTTTTAGTTCTCTTACCGGTGGAAGTTGATCACCAAAATTCATATTTCCCAACGCGATCTCCTTTTTTATCATGTTCATTATCTGTAAGTACGCTGGAATTCCACTGTGTTTATCTACCGGTTCTAACATTTCCGACCGCCTTTCAATATCTCACCATTTTTACAAGTACTCCCGTTGTTGTCGTTTCAAGCCTTCCAGCATTTTGCGGAATTTTAACGCTAAACGTTCCGGCATTGCCTTTCAATGAAAAAAAGCGCGTGCCTGACCATTCGTCTAAATAGCTCACACTTCCAATAGCACTGTTACAGTTCATCGCGAAATTTTGAACTCCATTTAAAGAAAGTTGAGCAACAAGTCCATTGGCGTCTATTCTAACAGTACTCGCATTTATTTCACCAGAGAGAATAACACCGTTGCAATTGATGATTATATTTTCCGCGTTTAAAAAGCCATTCAAAGTTAAGCCGTTACATTCAATGGTCATGTCATTTACCTTTTCACTCATGTTACCTTTCAATGCCGTTCCGTTAGAATGCACCACCAAACTGTTGTATTTGCTTTTGGTACCTATCTTTACAACGTAGGTGTAATTACCGTAGCGTTTCCCTTGAGGGGCAGATATTTCAAGCACGTTGTGTTCTCTCGTTGTGATCAGATTAGAAGGAATACTTATTAGCGTCGAATTGGGAGAAAAATCAAGCTCCAATCCGTTCACGTACAAATGCACGTCAGAAGCCGCTTTTAAGTTTTCGTCGGGATAAAGCTTTTGTGGGTTATCGTTCTCTTTCCATGGAAAAAAATTGTGATAACCACCAAAGAACCTTTCAAACATGAAAGAGTGAAGTAATGGGTTATAAAATGGTTTTGCGTAATCAAAAGTGTGAATTGTACTCAATGGCATAAGAAAGAGAACCGGCAAGAACACGAAGATCGTCGTCAAAACGATAAAGAGCGTTCTAAAGCGTTGAAAGGATAGTGCAAAGATAATAACACTCCCAAAAGCAAAAACGATCTTCAGCGCATCTTGTGAAGCGAAAAGAGCCAAGAAAGACAGCAAAAGGGCAAAAGAGATTTTTAAAAGAATTGGATATCGTTTTAGCACTTCACTCACCTCTATTTAAGTAGTGTACTATAAAAGTATAACACATTTTACAAAAAAGATCAATAGAATCAGATCTCTTCGAGATTGTGTGGATAACATTTTTTGAATAACAGCATGCTTTGACATCTTTAGTACCGCTTTACAAGCGGTGAGTGTAATCTTTTTGAAGCCTTGTCAAAACTGATGAGTTCATATGTCCTGACAGTACTTCGAGGGTGCTTGTTCTTTTACTTGATAACAAGGTATTTTTGAATGGCTTTGTTCGAACATACAAGAACAGGCAGAATAGAGAATTGTCATGTTTTGCCCACACAAAAATGAAGAGAACCACTTTATTTCTTTATTTTGCCCTTTTGTATTGAAAAGGCCATTCAAGATCGACACTCGCTTCTTTTGCAGCTCTCAAGGGCCAGTAAGGTGCTCTTAAAAGTTGTCTTCCCAAAAAGACCAGATCACACTTACTGCTCACCGCATACTCGGCAAGGGGATACGTGGTTATCAAGCCACCACCAATGGTGTAAAGTCCGGTCATTTCCTTGATTTTTGATGCATTATCCAATTGATAGCCAAAGAAGGTTTTTACGTGATTTTCCGGCATTACTCCACCTCCGCTGATATCAACGACGTCTATCATACCTGAGAGGAGATTCAAAATTTTTGCAACATCTTCAACCTCGTTTCCACCTTCGTAATAATCCGATGCAGAAACTCTCACCATTAAAGGCATGTCGATGGGAAGTTTTGATTTCACACTTTCGACTATTTCTTTAAAAAATCTGGCCCTTTTTTCCAGGGTTCCACCGTATTCGTCATTTCTTTTGTTTGTGAGAGGAGAGAGAAATTCATTTATGAGATAACCATGAGCGGCGTGAATTTCTACGGCATCAAATCCCGCTTTAACTGCACGTTCCGCAGCTTTTGAGAATTCTTCTGTTACTTCGTTTATTCTGATTTTGTCCATTTGCATGGGAACACGATATTCTTCACTAAATCTTATGGCCGAAGGAGCAATTGGTAAATCTGCCGTTCTCGATTTTCTTCCAGCATGTGCAAGTTGTATCGCCACTTTTGCACCGTTTTCATGGATTGCAGTGGTCAACTTTTTTAATCCTTCAACGTGCCGATCACTCCAAATCCCAAGATCGTTGGGAGAAATCCTGCCATCTGGCTCTACACTTGTGGCTTCAACTATTATAAAACCCACGCCACCAACGGCTCGCGAAGCGTAATGAAAAACGTGCCAGTCTTTGACAAAACCATTTTCATCCGAGGAATATTGACACATTGGAGGCATAACTATCCTGTTTTTGAGTTCTAATCCTTTTACCTTGAAAGATTCAAAAAGCGTATGCACCACTCCCTTTGTTTTTTATTTGGAGTTTTGAAAAGCTGAATATTTTCAACGTGAGTTTATTATACCTAAAAAGTCAAGTTTAATCAATTATAAAATTTTACCTTGGAGAAATATTCTAAATTAATCGTGTTTTTCTGTCAAGCACATTCAAAAGGGTTCTCTTCATTTTTGTGTGGGCAAAACATGACAATTCTCTATTCTGTCTGTTCTTGTAGGTTTGATCAAAGTCATTCAAAAACGCATTGTTATCAAGTAAAAGAACAAGCACCCTCGAAGTTCCGTCAGGACATATGAGCTCATTGTTTTTTCGTTTTTAGCACCCCTTGAAGCCTTCGTCAAAACATATGAAGACGCTATACAAGATGTGAAAGAACAGAGAGCAAGATTGCACAGTGTGCAATGTATTCTTGCTTTCACGACCAAAGCGATAGCTACGAAGAAGGCACAGGACGTGCCGAGAAAGCGAATCTAACAGGATGTTAGTATGCAG
>WFSH01000197.1 GCA_015486145.1 Mesoaciditogaceae bacterium | reverse complement strand
GAGATCGACACGTCTTTTCATTCTTTCAAGTTTGTATCCAGACATGTCAAAATCCATTTTTTTTCTTATTTCATTTGCAAATTTCATGAAAGAAGCTTCATCCAACACCCTAAAACCCCCATTGCATCCCAAGCCACAAAGAATCAACTTTCCCAAATGAAGCGTTTAAGAAAAAGTCCCGATTGCCACCAAAACCTCTTTCGTAACCCAAGTTGATCTTGGTTTTTAAATAAGGGATCGTCTTGTCTAAAAATTCTGTCGACATACCTATTTTCAAATTTCCCCCCAATACTTTAAAAACCGTAAATCCATTTAGATAAAATTCATTTTCGGTAACGGATATCATCGCGTGAGTGCTGTTTGAATCGTACTTGAATATCCCAATATATCTTGATGGAACCTGAAGGTCAAGATTTGGAAAAACGTTCATATCTCTCGAAAATCCAAGAAGACTCATTGAGAGAGCCCCTATTTTCCCTCCAAAACCAACAAAATATGCACTTGAAAAAGTTCCTCCACTCAAAAAGAAATTAGCATTCGACGGGCCCAAAACGAAGAGCGAAGAATCTTTGTGCCAAAATGCCTCAGAAAAAATCAATCCTTTGTACTCTGCAACGTAAATTCCACGGTTCGCAGAAAAAGACAAGGTGTTCTTTCCTCTGGTAGCGGTTAAGGTGATCTCCCATCCAATCGGAGGATTCCCGACATCCCAAATTGTTGGAAAAAAACGCGAAACAGTTCTTGTGGAACCGTATTCAACTCTAAAACTCCTCCAATTAAAATCAACGTACTTGAAAATCTCAGATGCATTTGGGGTGATCACCAAAGTGTTGTTAGAAGCCGTTACATCTATCGAAAATTCTGATTCAACATGTGCCACCCAAAAATTCATGGAAAAATCCGCACTCCCTGAAAGCAAAACGCCACTCGGCGTGAAATATGGCCCCACTTTAAGAGAGACGTGGCTTACAGGTTTTGCAATTGTGATGTAAGAGATAAATAAAAAAAGTACAATAAAAAATATTAAAATCGTTTTTCTCATCTCATCAACGCGCCAAAAAGTCCAAACTAAGAATTATCAAGCGCTCTCTCCTTTTACAAAAGTTATCCGCTTCAAGCAGCCTTCAGAAGTTCAAAAATAATTTCTCTTGGAACATCCATTAACTCTAAAGGGTACACACCGGCATGGTAATCCGTACCTACTGTAATTTTCAAGCCGTGTAAACGAGCCATGTAATGGTAATAACGAGCGACAGATCTTGAATGTTTTGAATGATAAGCCTCCACACCGTTAAGACCCCAACTTACCATTCTAACAACATCAAACTCATTAAGCCCATATTTCTGAGGACTCTTGTAAAGGCCGGGATGAGCAAGAACAGCCCACCCCCCTGCGCTGTGAATTTTCTCAATTGCTTCCTTCGGTGACAGCCCTTCTGGGGGCACATAGGCAGCACCTCTATCTCCGATCAATTGAGGAGTAAACGCATCTTTTATGGAGTTAACATATCCCTTATTCACCAAGGCTTTTGCAACGTTCACCCTTCCAACAAAAGGACCAGGCGATTCTTTGATGACGTCATCAAACGTTACATCATACCCAAGCGAATTCAATTTTCTTATCGTTTCAACAATTTTTTTCGTTCTACGTTCAGATCTCTCGTCGAGAAATTCGCGAAATTCCTCATTCTCGGGATCAAAATCATAACCTAAAATGTGGACTTCTCCTTCTTGGTACATGGTAGAGATTTCAACACCTGGAATCAACTTTATACCCATTTCTTTCGATAACTCAAGAGCTTCCGTTATTCCACCAATGGTGTCATGATCTGTAAGAGATGCGAGCACAACTCCGGAACGCGCCACCAACTCTAATACTTCTCTTACACTAAGAGAACCATCAGAGTGATTGCTGTGAAAATGTAAGTCTACCTTTTTTAACATTCCATCAACCTATTTTCGACATTATCTCTTCTAACTCTTTATCGTCAATATCAAAATTGGCGTACACTTCTTGCACATCGTCTAAATCTTCTATCATACTCACGACTTGGAGTACTCGTTCAGCATCTCTACCCGTAACATGAACCGTCGTTTTTGGAATGAAAGTGTATTTGTAGGATTCCACTTCATAATCAGAACTCTTAAGGGCGTCAACGACCTTGATGAGATTTTCAGGGTCGGTAACAATCTCATATCCATCTTCATCCTCTTTTATATCGTCGGCTCCTGCATCAATGGCAACCATCATGAATTCATCACCGTCAGAAACTTTTTCCCTTTGAACGTTTATTACTCCCTTTCTTTCAAATTGCCACGCTACACTACCTGCCTCCGCAAGATTTCCACCGTACTTAGAAAGCACATGACGAATATCGGCAGTCGTTCTATTCTTGTTATCAGTCAAGGTGGATATGTACATGGCAACTCCGGCAGGAGCATATCCTTCATACATTATCTCTTCATAATTCACACCTTCAAGTTCCCCTGTACCACGTTTGATCGCACGTTCAACCGTATCTTTCGGCATATTCACCTGACGTGCTTTGTCGATTGCAGTTCTCAGCCTTGGATTAGAGCTCGGATCTCCGCCCCCCGTTCTGGCGGCAACTGTTAACTCCCGTATCACTTTTGTAAATTCCGCTGAACGCTTACTATCTTGGGCTGCTTTTCTGTGCTTGATGTTGGCCCATTTATTATGTCCAGACATTTAAAATACCTCCTGAATTATTTATGGATTAGCATTATTTTACCATAAAAAAGCTCACACCTTTGCTATTAAAGCCGTTATGTCATCGTGTTGTTCGGCACCAAGTGAAAAATTTGCCACATCTTCCATGAGCATTTCAAGCATTTCTTGGGGAGAAAGTTTGTTGAATTTTCTCACAAATCCGGTGAGTCTTTCAAGCCCATATTCCTCCTTTTTCAAATTTCTCGCCTCCGCAATTCCATCCGTGTAAATGACCAACACGTCTCCAGCTTTCACATCGATCGTTTTTGTTCTGTACATCTTTGGCTTATCCATGATTCCAAACGGAATCCCATCAGAATCCAGAAAACTCGATTTACCACCGCTCACGTAAATAATTGGATCGTGACCGGCATTCACGTATTCAAAGGTTTGAGATTTTGGATCGAAAACCCCAATAACCGCGGTGACGAATCTGTCTTCAGAAATATCCGAAGATATCAAATGATTCAAATTGTTGGAAAGCTCTTCAAGATTTCTGCTGCTCCTCACAATGCCTTTGAGATAGCTTCTAAACGAACTCATTATTATAGCTGCAGGGATACCTTTTCCAGAAACATCTGCCACCGTCATAAAGAGTTTTCCATTCAATTCAAAGGCATCGTAATAATCACCACCAACATCATGTGCTGGAATGGATATACCTGCTACACTAAATTCCTTTGGAAAGATCTTTGGAAAGAGACTCTGTTGAATATCGTAAGCAATTGAAAGTTCTCTTTGAATAGTGGCTCTTTTAACCTCCATCTTGAAATATCTGTAGTTGCTAAAAGCGACTTTGAGTTGTTTTGCCGCAGATTCCACCAGTTTTCTATCAGCAGCCGTGTAAAAAGGACCATTTTTTTTACCAAGACACACGAATGCCCCGTAAAACTCATTTGCCTCGATTGGAACAGCTAAAAGAGAATTTTTCTCATCCAACACCACTTTGTGGTCAGACAACATGTAAGCGTTAAAAAACGAACGGGCATGCTTTGCCTCATTTTCACTGAATTTTCTTATTTTTCCTTCGTCCACAACAAAAAGTGCCATCTCTTCAGAAGGAACGTTCTTGCTTATGATCTTTACAACTTCCATCACAACTTCGAACGGATTTATGCTCTTTGAAAGCACATCTGTAATTTCCAAGAGACTTGAAAGTAGGTCGTACGTGTTCGAAATCTCCTCTAAATTGGCCTCTAAAGCAAGAGAAGTATCCTCAAGATCTCGTTTGTACTTTTGCAAGTTGTTGGTCAGCTCTTCAAACATGTTGGCGATAATCTCAACGGTTATTTTTTTACCGTTTAAACTGTTTTTTCCTTCAACGTTTTTGGCATAATACTTGGAAATAAGTGTGTAAAGTTTCTTTAACTCCTCACTCTCTTGCAAGTTCATTAACAGCCTCCACCAAGTTTTTGGGGCTAAAAGGTTTTGTGAGAAATTTATCGGCTCCCAATTTCAAAGCATGCTCAGCGTCGTCGTCACCGCCCTTTGCAGTTAACACTATAACCTTTATGCCAGAAAGCTCAACATCGGCCCGCATTTTCGCCAAGCATCCAAATCCATCGAGATTGGGCATCATAACGTCAAGAACAACGACTTGTGGTTTTAGCTCTCTCATCTTTTTCAGCCCATCCAATCCATCTACAGCTTCGTAAACTTCAAAACCAGCTCGTTTCAGATTAAACTTAGTTATTTTTCTCAACACATCTGAATCATCTACCACCAATACCTTGATCAAAGTGCACCTCCGAAAACACAACTTTGCTCCTCAACGTCAAATACTGGCCAAATTCTCCATTTTTTGGAACGGAAGCGTTAAAAGGCTTGTAAAATTTAACTATCCACATACCGTTGACTTTTGACGCTTTTTCAGCTAAAGGCGCTGGTGGTACCATGTTGAACAACATCTTGAACTCATAACCCATCAAGGCTTTTGAAATTTTAAAATTCTTTTCCACCTCTTCAAAACCAGAAATTTCAAATCCTCTCGGGGACAACGAGTTCACAAAATCCACAAAATCGCTTTTTATGTCTTCAACACTCGACGCCACAAATAATCCACAAAGATCTATTATTCCCGTTGGCAGCGCTTGGCCAAAAGACAATTTCATTCTCTGATGGAAACCCTTGGTTTGTTCGAACAACACACCAGTCCTTCTTAGAATTCTTTCTATCATGGTCATGGTTTCAAGATGAGACAAATATCTCAAAAGTCCGTACCGTTTATAACGAAAAAGATATTTCTTGGTTTCGTTCAAACTCATCACCTTAAATCATTCGACGTTGAAATTACTCTTTTTTCCCCCTTGAGCACGTTCTTAACTTTAAAATTCATACAAACACCACACATCGTACACTTTTTTCTGCAATCAGGTGTGAGAATTCCTTTTAAAGCTCGTTTGTATTCCAACCATAAATACTCTTTGTATATTCCAACATTCACAAAATCCCATGGGAATTTGTACTCAAAGTTTTTTGGCCCAACGATTTCCTCGATTTTGACGCCACTCTTTTCAAAAACTTCAAACCACTCATCCGGTTTAAACATCTCACTCCAGTCGGCAAAAATAAGATCACGTCCCTCTGCCATCTCAATAGCCTCAGCCAAATCTTCACCACCTCTGGAAAGCACTCCCTCGATCAGTGCCTTTCTCGGATCCGTAAAATTGATCTTGGCAAATCTCCTCACCCAGCTTATGAGTTTGAATCTTCTCCACGCCTCCTCTGGCTTTATCTGTTCGGCAAACTGAAAAGGCGTATGAGGTTTGGGAACAAAAACTCCCAAAGTGGCAGACACGTTGGCAAAGCCCATCTTTTTGACACGTTTAAGCATTTCGCCAATCTCCATCACATCTTCATCTGTTTCTGTTGGAAGACCAATCATGAAGTACAATTTAACTTTTCTCCAACCAAATTTTTTCGCGTTATCTAAAGCTCCAAATATTTCCTCTTCGCTTATTCCTTTATTTATCACATCCCTGAGTCTCTGACTTCCAGCTTCTGGGGCGAGGGTAATTCCACTCTTCCTTACACTACTTATGGCATTAGCGAGTTCCACACTGAAAGCATCCACGCGTGTGGAGGGTATCGAAACGGAGAGATCTTTCAGATTTTTAAAGAGGGAAACTATGTCATCGATTTGAGAATGATCTGCACTGCTTAAAGAGAGAAGGCCTACCTCTTCGTAACCTGTCAAACGTATTACCTCATTTGCGATATCGTAAATCTCTTTCGCACTTCTTTCGCGAACAGGCCGATATATCATCCCGGCCTGGCAAAAACGACAACCATGAGTGCATCCTCTAAGAATTTCCACAACACCTCGATCGTGAACTATCTCGGTGTATGGAACAATTTGAGCAAGCGGAGCCTTCCCCATTTCGGCTATAATTCTTTTTGAGACTTTATCATTATAGCCTGGAACGTAAACGCCATCTATTTTGGACAATTTTTCCAATTTTTCTTCCCTTGTTCCAACTCTTACAGCCTCAAGAATTTCCAGAATGGCTTCTTCACCATCTCCAATCAAAAAAGCCTCGATGAACCGCTTCATCGGGGCTGGATTGACGGTACAAGGTCCACCGGCAATAACTATTGGATCGTCATTGGTGCGATCCGAATTGTGCAAGGGAATATTGCTCAACCTCAAAGCTCTTAAAACGTTTGTATACGACATTTCATACTGCAAGGTGAATCCAACGACATCGAATTCTTTTAAAGGCTTGTAACTTTCATAGGAGTACAAAGGAATTGAACGTTCTTCCATCAGTTTTTGCATGTCAACCCAAGGCAAATACGATCTTTCACACACTGCAAAATCTGATGAATTCACGATGTCATACAGTATGTGCAGCCCAAAATGGGACATACCAACGTCGTAAAGATCTGGAAAAACAAGACATAAACTCACTTCCACATCTTTCTTGTGAACGGCGTTGTATTCGTTCCCTATGTATCTGCTTGGTTTTCGTACTTTGTCAAGCACGTCTACCAAATCTCTGAGTACGTTCAAACTTTTCCCCCTTGAAGATCCAGCTTTTTCCTTGTTTCAACGATATTTTAACCCTTTGACCAACCTTTTTTGAAAAGGCGTTGGATAACAGCGCTACGACTTCACAATCATTTCTTTTCAGATGAAATAATCCCCTTCGTGAATCAAGCGGTTCTATAGAGTTTATCTCAAACTCCATGCCATCTTCAGATTCATAAACTCCGCTTGGTCTGAAACTCAAAACCGATCCAGGCGGTACTTCAAAATCACGGCAATCCACGACGTTCAAACCGAGCGGTGACATAATTCTTGCAACCTCAAGATTCTCAGGGTGATCGTAAACTTCAATTGCATCACCAAATTGAGCTATTTTCCCATCGATCAAAACGGCTATTTTTTCTGCCAGCGATAAAGCATCGATCGCATCTGACAAAACGACAATACAAGTCTTCTTCATTTTCAAAAGGCGCTTTTTCAAATCAACTCTGACAAACTGTTTTTGATAAGCATCCAATCTCGAAAAAGGCTCATCGAGCATAAAAACGTCAAAATCCCTGATCGTTTCTCTTGCGAAAGCCGTTGCCTGTTTCAACCCATCTGGTAACGCCTTCGGCATAAAAGCGAGACTTTCTTCGAGACCTGCATTCATTTCACGCGCTCTGGTGTGAACAACCTTTTTCACAATTTCGCTCTTAACTTTCTTCACATTCAAGGGAAACGATATATTCTTAAACGTATTCATGTTTGGGAAGAGAGCGTAATTTTGAAACATCATCGCCATTCTGCGCAAATGAGGCGCCGTACTCGACAAATCATGATTGTTCAACACAACCTTCCCTTTGCTCGGAAGCAAACCACATATGGTTTTCAAAAAAGTTGATTTTCCCGAACCAGACGGCCCAAGGATGGCAGTTATGCATCCTTCTTTAAACGAAACACTTATGGGACCAAGTGTGAAGTCACCGATTTTAGCTTCAAGATTGATGATTTCCAAACTCCCCATTTCAATCGCTTCCCATTCTTTATTATTATATCACGCAGTTTTGAGAATAATTTTCTATTTTCGCTTTTATGAAAGTCGCGACGAATGGGATAAGTCAAAGCTATTTTTCGAAGTATTCTATTACCTATGAAAAGAACCAAAGCACCCATGGCAAAAATGGCAAAATACCCAAATTTTAACGCAACGTACCCGGCTATGAAAGAAGCCGAAATCGCCCCAAGGTTGATCACCATGTTGAACAAACCTATGATCTTCCCTCTATTTTCTGGCAGAGCAAGATTGGTTACTTGAATAGTTGCAGGAATGTAAAAAAACGGCCATGTGAAACCTATGATCATGAAAGAGGCAACCGTGATCCAAATTGCCAAGGGAATATGGGAGATAAGCCCCATAAAAGCGATCAAAAGGAACATGGAAATTCGTATCCAAATCACGCTACCCATAATGGACATGTCCCTAAATCTCGCCATTGCCCGATTCGTAAAAAGATATGCCAAATTGGTGAAAAGGCCGCTAAAGCCATACACTATGAAGATGAACCCACTCGGCATTCCTAAAATATTTTTAAGAAAAATCGGAAACGGGGTGAAAAACATGTTTGCCCCGAAAAATACCATGAACAATCCAACCATGTAACGTTTAGTTTCAGGCTTAAAATTGGAAGCTTTGAATGGAGAAATGACATTGTGTGGCAGCGACATGATGTTCCCAGCAATAGAGTGAGCATTCATGCTAAAACGTCTTGAAATGTGCTTTACAATTTTTGTCCTTCTTTTCAAATAAGTGGCAGCGAAGGCGGCGGACACCCCAAAAAGAAGTCCCGCTATCACGAATATCCATCTCATTTTTTCAGCGTTACCACTCAAAAACGATAAATTCAACGCCAGCCATCCACCACCTTCGAATATTCCCACACTGACACCCACACTGTTGAACATATTCAGAATGTTTATCTCTCTTCTTCTGGTTTCATCATCGTATTTTTTGTTCAAATAGGTTATGATAGCTGGGCTCATCATGGAAAGGAAAAATCCCATCATGAGAGAGAGCAAATAATACGGCCCAATGTGCTGTGATTGACTCATAAACAAAGAAATCACTGAATTCATCAACGCACTTACAAAAACCACCGCAAAGAAATGCGGATACCTGTCTAAAAAAACTCCAGTAAAAATGGAACCAACAAGATTTCCCACAGAAAACAGTGCCATGGCAACACTCGCATTGGCCACATTCCCTCCCAAAGAGGTAACCACGAACAAACTTATCACCAAGCTTGCCATTCCATAGGCCATTCCCTGAAACCCAAACGAGAGATACCATTTTCTCAAACTTTTGATCATTGTTAAAAACTCTCCTATTTTGAAATTCCAACGATTTTACATCAATTTCTGTGAACCGAAGGTTAAACATCTATATCGATCAGGTCAGAATTACATGTTGGATGTGAAAAGTTGTGAAACGTTCGAACCGTTCACTCAAAATTGTGAATTATCGGTTCTTTTCACGATCGCGTGGATAAAACATGACAATTCTCTATTCTGTTCTCGTAAGTTTGATCAAAGTCATTCAAAAATACCTTGTTATCAAGTAAAAGAACAAGCACCCTCGAAGTACTGTCAGGACATATGAGCTCATTGTTTTTTTGGTTTCGTAGGGGCACGGCATGCCGTGCCCGTACACGTGCTGAAAGTTTCTACGGAACTATTCAGGATCTCTTCAAAACGAGATTCCGGCTCGGCGGCCGGAATGACCATTTTCACGACCAAGGTGATAGCTGCGAAGAGAGGCACAGGACATGTTG
>WFSH01000196.1 GCA_015486145.1 Mesoaciditogaceae bacterium | reverse complement strand
TTGTAATCTTTGGATATGGCTTTGAACATTTTCGGAAGGTCGCTGTATTCCGGTTCTAAACCGGGCATGGAATTCACTTCTATTACGTAAAGTCGATCTCCGTCTAAACGCATGTCAACTCTTAAAAAGTCCCTTCCTTTTACGATTTCAAACGCCTTTTTGGCCACATCTTTCACCTTTTGAAGGTTTTTATCGCTTAAAGGTGCGGGACATTTGTAAATCGTTTGAGTGTCGTATTCCTCTTTAACCTTTTGGCTGTAATATTTTTCCACACCTTGAGGTAAGTTTGAAAAATCAATTTCAAGTGGTGGCAGCACTTCCACTTCATCTGAAGCTCCTACCAATCCAACTGTTAATTCGGTACCTTCGATGTATTTTTCTAAGATGATCGCTTCGTTGAATTCTTCAAATTTCTTTATCGCCACGCTTTTAGCCGTTTCAACGTCTTCGCAAAGGCTATCAGAGCCGATGCCTATTCCCCAACCTTCCGCGATGGGTTTAACCATGATCGGTGGAGTTGGTATATCGCCGACGAATTCTTTTCCATTGAAAACCGCACCTGCTGGAATCAAAACGCCATATGTTTTCAACATGGCTTTTGTCGCCACTTTATCGAGGCATATGTAATGGGTATAGGCGGGAGATCCAATGAACTCCATGCCAAATGCCTCTACGATCGCCGCGATCTTTGCCTGCATGAAATCGTGTCTTTCACCTTCCGCGAAGTTGAAAATGATATCGTCTTTTTTCAACTTTTCGGTCAAAGAGAAATCAAAGTCAAACACACAAACCTTTCCAAAATCATGAAGAACGTCTGCGACAGCCTTAGCACTTTTTGTTTCTATGTCTTCTGCTGAACGTTCTTTGTCTTTAATTATCACAAATCGCATAATGTCATCTCCTTATGGGTAAAAATCAAAATTTCGCACTAACCGTTATGACGTTGTACGCCGCACGGGATACGTTTTCAAGGGATCTGGATGAGAAGATGGAAAGGGCGGCCTTCAGCAAGCCTTTTATGGAAAGATCGTTGAATTCGAGTTTTGCTTCCACCCATACGTCTGCCGTTTCGTCGTTACTTTGAACCACTTTCCAAATCTTGCAAGGCACGTTTCCCTTAACTTCGTAAGATGGTGCTCTTGGCATGATGAATTTCAAGCCTTTAACGTACAGACCGTTGTAAACGGATGGGAGTCGATTTTCCACCACTGAGCAAAAAATGTGGGGGTCGGGTCTTGAAATGCAAGTAGGGGCACGGCATGCCGTGCCCGTACAGAAACAAAGACCATATCCACACAGAAAAAACGAGATCTGGTCTTGAAATATATGGATCAGTGATGAGTGAGAGTGAACTGTGAGAAAAATCATGGATACACAAAACTTGAGACAAACCCGAAATTTTTTTGTGGCCCCACTTTGAAGAAGATGCTCCATAAATGTTTTACATCCCACTTGAGAACTTTAAAAATTCTGATGGATTTACAATTCTTACTTTGGCAAGCTTGAAAATTTTCTCTCTTACATCCAAGAGATCATTATCCCCTATAAGAAGAAATTATGCTTTGGTCTTAACAGCGAGAGAAATATATACATTGTCTGCTTTGTCCCTGCAAAAATCTAAAATCTTATGTATTGGCTTTATTTTTCCATCCGATACGAGCCGTTCGAGAATAAACAAAAACACTTTTGGAAAAAAACTTTGTTTTCTTTTTCCCAATATAGACTTTTTGAATGAACTCGTTTACTTCATCTAAAAATTGAGAGGGCACTAACACTTTATAATTATTCAATGCCACTTTAAGAGCATTATTAACTGTTTCTCCATTCCAACCGATTGCAGATATAAAAACGGAAGCGTCAAGAACTAAGATTTTCTTTTCCATATACCTTTTCTCTGACGCCTTTCAGCAGTTTCTTGGCTTGCTCTTCGTTTATTCCCATTTTCTTAAAATCTTCTTTCATGTCTTCAAGGATCGCAAGGAGCGCGTTGGTTGGATCTTCAATCGGTTTGTATATTCCAGCAGGGATACCTCGCTTTAAAATTATGGCTTCTTCGTTAAGATGTTTTGAAATGTTATTTCTAAATTCTCTTAGCGAAAGAATTTTCAATTCGATCACCTCCTCCAAACATATTGTAGCATAAATGAGCTACATTGTTACTTATTCAGTGAGAAGTGATTAGTGATGAGCGCAAAAAATCGGGGTCGGGTCTTGAAATGCAAGTAGGGGCACGGCATGCCGTGCCCGTACAGAAACAAAGACCATATCCACACACAAAAAACGAGATCTGGTCTTGAAATATATGGATCAGTGAAAAGTGAGAAGTTAATAGCAGGTGGCAAGTGGCGCGTAGATGTTAGTGGTGAGAAGTTAATAGTGAGAAGTGATGAGTAATCTGTTATCGGTGATGAGTGATGCGGACTTTGTGAAGAAGGATATTTTGGAAATTATGGATTAGCCTACACTTTTCCTAAGGAACAGAACAAAAAGATTGTGATACGCGATAACTTTTTGCAAGTCCCCTACCAAGTTGGGAAGGAAATCAAAATTGCAATGTTTCTTTCGCTTTCCCGACCAAGGCAAAGCCACGAACAATGTTAGCCAGCGTGATAGTTGTCTCTTCAAGCACCGTTATTCTTTCACATTCTATATACATTCTCGACGACACCCAATCAAGATCTCTCAAAAGACGCTTGTATTCTCTCGTGTTTGTTGAAATAACGCTCACAGTTTTTCCTTTTCCGTCCCCACTTTGAGTCAGTATATTTCGTGCCAAAATTTTGTGAACTTTTTGGATCGTTGAAAAGCGCATAAAACTTGAAAAACCAGAATTTGGTGTTAGGAACTCATTGTTCCTAAAAATGCCTTTTTACGTTTCTTTTCTGAGATGAAGTGATCGCATAGACATCCACACACGAGTGACAAAATATGAGTTTATTTTTTATGTACAATAAATGACTAATATATATTTTTGTAACCAAAACATAACTTGACATGGTTGACT
>WFSH01000195.1 GCA_015486145.1 Mesoaciditogaceae bacterium | reverse complement strand
CCAAGATATCTAACACCTTTACCCTTTGCAAAGACCATTGGCTCACGAGCTTTGCGTATGTTCGCGGCAACTTGACCAACTAATTCTTTGCTGGCCCCCTTAACTACAACCAAAGAAGGTCTTGGAACTTCTATGGTTATTCCTTCAGGCGGATCTATCTTTATAGGGTGAGAATAACCGAGCGTGAGTACAAGTGATTTACCTTGAAGCTGAGCTCTATATCCCACACCTTGAATTTCAAGCTCTTTTTTAAATCCTTGGGACACTCCGACGATCATGCTTTTCAACAAAGACCACCTTGTACCCAAAAAAGCGCGCGCCTTTTTCATGAGTCTTGGAGGAAATTCTACTTCTTCGTTTTTCTCAACCCACACCTTATTTCCGTCAATCCTGAATTTCACAAACTTGTAATCCATCGAAAATTGCCCCAAAGGACCTTTTACAAATATCCTGTTGGGTTCAGATTTAACCTCGACACCCTTTGGTATCTCTATTGGTTTTTTTATGAGACGGGACATTCAAAGCACCTCCATGCTACCAAACATAGGCAATTAATTCTCCACCAATACCCAAAGAGCGCGCTTCTTTATCCGTTACCACTGGCTTTTCAGGATTAGAGGTGGTCAATATGGCGATACCAAGGCCACTGTTAACCGCCGGAATTTTATTCTTCGAGACGTACACACGCCTTCCAGCATGCGAAACCCTTACGATAGAATTTATGGTTCTCACTCTATTGCGTTTTTTACCTTGGTATTTCATATAGATTCTCAGTATTCCCTGCTTGCTATCTTCTATGTATTTAAAATCCTTTATGAATCCTTCTTTTTTCAATATCTCCAATACGTTCCTCTTCAAATTAGAAGCCGGTACATCCACCACTTCTTTGTATATCAAATTCGCATTTCTAATCCTTGTAAGCATATCGGCTATTGTGTCACTGTACATTTCAGCTCACATCCTTACCAGCTGGCTTTTCTAACTCCAGGGAGTTTACCTTCGAGAGCCATCTCCCTGAAACAAATTCTACAAATTCCAAACTCATTGTAAACCGAATGCGGTCGCCCACATATTTTACACCTCGTGTACTTTCGTGTTTTGTATTTCGGTTCTCTTTTACTCTTATTCACGAGAGCCTTTTTCGCCATTTCATCACTTCCCTTTTAAACATTTCTACGAAAAGGCATACCCATTTTTTCGAGTAATGCCCTCGCTTCTCTGTCGGTTTTCGCGGTTGTAACGATCACAATATGCATGCCTTGCGTGCGAGTTACATCTTCTGGGGAAATCTCCGGAAAAACCAATTGTTCCGTTAAGCCCATTGCGTAATTACCTCGCCCATCAAAAGCGTTGGGATTTGTACCTCTAAAGTCACGAACTTTTGGAAGAGAGATGTTAAAAAGCTTGTACAAAAAATTGTACATTCTCTCTCCCCTCAAAGTAACCATTGCCCCTACCGGCATTCCCTTTCTGATCTTGAAATTCGAAACGCTCTTTTTGGCTTTGGTCACAACGGCTTTCTGCCCCGCGATTTGTGTGAGTTCTTGGGCGTGTTTCTCGACAACCGCTTGGTTTCTCGCTTCCGCGCCAATTCCCATGTTTATGATCACTTTATGAACACTTGGCACAGCCATTCTGTTCTTATAGCCAAACTCTTTCATAAGCGCTGGGATAACCTCACGATTGTAGATTTCTTTGAGAGCTACGGACATTCAAAATCTTCCTCCTTTCAAAGATCACAACTTGTCTATGATCTCGTTGCACTTCTTGCAAACTCTAACGATCTTACCGCCCTCAACGGCTCTATGCCCAATCCTCGTGGGATTTCCACAGCTTGGACAAATGACTTGAACTTTTGAAGCGTATATCGGCTCTTCTCTCTCAATTATACCGCCCTCTCTCACGGTAGCCGTAGGCCTTTGGTGCTTTTTCATCATGTGAACATTTTGCACAACGACTTTGTCTTCGTTTGGAAGTACTCTGAGCACTTTCCCCTTTTTGCCTTTATCCTTTCCGCTCAAAACGACGACGGTATCACCTTTCCTTATGTTCAAAGCGTGCCTTCTCTTATTCATAACTCATTACCTCACAATACCTCGGGTGCCAAAGAGATGATCTTCATGTACCCTTTTTCTCTAAGCTCTCGAGCCACAGGGCCAAAAATCCTTGTGCCACGTGGTTCGTTATCTTTACTTATGAGCACGGCTGCGTTATCATCAAAACGTATGTAGGAGCCATCACGCCTTCGCACTTCCTTTTTGGTTCTTACTATAACGGCTCTTACGATTTCGCTCTTTTTAACGTCGGCCCGTGGAATGGCCTCCTTCACCGTCCCAATAACCACATCTCCAATGCTGCCTTTCTTCCTATTAGAACCACCCATAACTCTGATAACAAGTATTTTCTTTGCTCCCGAATTGTCGGCCACATTTAGGACACTTTCCTGTTGAATCATTCTGGAACACCTTCTCCCTTACTTGCTTCCTCTTCAGAAGTGGTGAGGATGTTCTTTTTAAGGATTGATACAAGTTTCCAGTTTTTTTCCTTGCTAAGTGGCCTTGTTTCTTCAATTTCCACAATATCACCAGTATGGCATTCGTTTTTCTCATCGTGAATTTTGTACTTGGACGTTCTTGAAATGGTTTTACCAAATCTTCTATCTCGTACGATCCTTTCCACAGCCACCACTCTGGTCTTATTCATTTTATCACTCACAACTTTTCCAACAAGCCGTTTTTTCATTTTTCACCTCTCCTTTCACTCAGAGGTGGCTTACCGCCGTTTTTGCCGGTTCTCTCAAGCCTGATTTCTTTCTCTCGCATCAAAGTCTT
>WFSH01000194.1 GCA_015486145.1 Mesoaciditogaceae bacterium | reverse complement strand
GTGTTAGAAAATCTTTCTGACGACGAATTTAACAACGCGCTTAAGGGATATCGGGGGATCATAATTCCGGGGGGATTCGGTAAACGTGGAATAGAGGGGATGATACGCTCAATAAAATATGCACGCGAGCACGATGTGCCACTTTTGGGATTGTGTCTTGGGATGCAGCTGATGACGGTAGAATATGCAAGAAATGTGGCAAATTTAAGGGAGGCAAATTCCACCGAGTTCAATCCCAACACTCCGTTTCCGGTGGTGGACATGATGGAAGAACAAAAAAAAGTGATGAAACTCGGTGGTACGATGCGTTTGGGATCCGAAGAGATAAAGATTTCCAAATGGAGCAATCTGTACAAGATATACTCCCATGAGTACGTATCTGAGAGACATAGACACAGATACGAGGTGAATTTGAACGCCTTTAGAAACATTTTTAGGGTTAAAGAATCAGAATCACCAGATCTCTTAAACGTTTCGGCAATGTCGGAATTTGTGGAAGCTGTGGAGTTGCCAAAAAAAAGGTTTTTCATCGGTGTTCAGTACCATCCAGAGTACGTTTCTAAGGTCTCCATACCGCATCCGATTTTTTCAAAATTTCTGGAAGTGTGCACCAACAGAAAAATTTAACCCTATGGTTGTGATTTCTAAAATGGCGATTCTTATCGTATAATAGGGTGAATAGAGGTGACATACATGTTTGCCATCGTAGCGGATAGCGGATGTGGTATCAGCGACGAATTCAGGAAGAGAGACTCTTTTTTCATGATAGGAATAAAGGTTTTCTTGAATTCGGTCGAGTATGAAGACGGAAAACTCGATAAAGATGAGTTTTACGAGCGAGTTTTAGCCGGTGAAGAGGTGAGAACATCCCATCCGTCTCCCGCAGATTTCGAAAAACTTTACAGAAATTTATTTGACAAAGGATACGATGAGATACTGTCTTTTCACATATCGTCCAAAGTCAGTGGAACTTTCAACGCCGCAAGACTTGCCGCGAATGAGGTAAATCCCTCACGTATACACGTGGTGGATAGCTTGAACATATCCGTTGGGGCTTACCTGATGTTGAGGCGAATGGTGGAACTTGCGGATGAAGGTACACCACTGAGTGAGGTCATTAAAAGAAGGGATTATTTTCGTGAAAATACGCTTGTCTTGTTTACAGTGGAGAATCTTAATTTTCTCATAAAAAACGGAAGAATTGGAAAAGCAGCGGGACTTGTGGGTTCTATTTTGAAATTGTCTCCCATTCTCACCGTCAAGGATGGAGAAGCTGGAACTTTCTCTGTTGTTAGAGGAAGAAAAAAACTTTTGCCTAAAATGGCAGAAGCCTGTCACCGCTTTTTGGAAAACCGAAAAAATGTGAGGATGATTTTTGGATACTCTTCTCAAAGCACATTGGAACAGATGAAAGAGTTGCAACGTGTGGTAGCCGAGAAATTAGAAAATTTTGAGAAGATCCCACATGAAGTTTTGAAACTGTGGCCCACCATTCCTTCGCATACAGGGCCAAAAACTTTTGGTTTAGGCTGTTATGGGGAGAAATAAGATCACACGTTTACAAACAGAAAGGTAGGAGAAGAGAAAAGCACCACGGTTCTTGGTTAAGAATTTGATGCTTAAAAAATATGGACAATGCGGCATCTACGGAATTGAGAAATTTTATAATCGATAAAGGGCCAAAGATTTTGGTTGATGTGATAAATTACCATCTCAAAAAGCACACGGATTTTGCGCGTTCTTTTTCCAACCGTATGAGTTTACGTTCACTCAGGTCGAGAATAAAAAAATTCAGAGGCTTGACTGACGCTGACGCTTATTTGTTGGGATACATGCTCATGTTGTATGCCCAAGATGTTGGAAATAAGAAAGCAACCGAAGCGTATGACTACTTCAACGATCACATCTTGAGAAAACTCGACAACATGTTCAGGGAGGAATAACACGTTATGGGAATTCTTGAAGAATTGAGGGAAAAGTTGAAAAAATCCATGCTCGCCCATGATGATGTCAGGACGAGAGTGCTTAGAATGTTGATATCTGCCGTTAAAAACGAAGAAGTTTCCAAAAAGAGGGCCATCACGCAAGAAGAATTTGATTTGATCGTCAAAAAGCAGATAAAAGAGAGAAATGAAGCAATAGAAGATTTCAAACGCGCTGGGCGGGAGGAGCTTCTAAAAGAAGAAGAAAAAGAACGAGATGTCCTCAGTGAATTTGCCACACCGGAGATTTCCGATAGAGAAATAGAAAATGTCGTGTCTGAATTTGTTAAAAAACTGAACGCAACTTCGGTGAAGGAATTGGGAAAAGTCATGGGAGCCGTGATGAAAGAACTCAAAGGTAAAGCATCTGGAAATCGTGTGAGAGATATTGCCGAAAGGCTTTTAAAATCCAAAAAATAAAGATAGCGTGAGGAGGAGAAGAGCAAATGATCGGAAATAAGTATGGAACACACAGAGTTTTAGAACCAAAGGGAGTTCTCCCTCAACCTGCGTTGAAATTGAACAACGACATGGATGTGTTGTACGACAACGAAATACTCGTGAATGTTTCGATGTTAAACATTGACGCTGCGTCTTTCACCCAAATAAAGAACGAAGTTGGTTCAGATGGTGAAAAAGTTGCCAACAAAATAATGGAAATTGTGAACGAACGTGGCAAAATGCACAATCCGGTTACCGGTTCTGGTGGTATGCTCATAGGCAAAATAGCCAAAATAGGTAAGGCGCTTGAAAACAAAGTTAACGTCAAGGTTGGAGATGAGATAGCGACTCTCGTTTCTCTCTCTTTAACTCCGCTCAAAATTGAAAAGATCAAGAAAGTCCACTTGGATACCGATCAGGTTGAAGTGGAAGCGAAAGCGATCATTTTTGAAAGTGGGGTTTATGCAAAGCTTCCGTCTGATATGGACAGAAAACTCGCATTGGCGGTTTTGGATGTGGCTGGAGCACCGGCTCAGACAGCGAGATTGGTAAATCCCGGAGATACGGTTGTCATCATAGGAGCCGCTGGGAAATCTGGCATTCTTTGCTCTTACGTTGCGAAGAAATACGCGGGAGCCACTGGAAAGATCGTCGCGCTCGTTCATTCCCAAAAAAAGGCCAAACATCTTGAAAAGATAGGAATAACAAACGTGGTAGAAGTCGATGCAACGGATGCGGTAAAGGTGGAAGAGGCCGTTTCAAAGTTCACAAATGGTAAAATGGCCGATGTTACGATCAACGTTGTTAACGTTCCAAACACCGAAATGGCTTCAATTCTGGCGACAAAAGAGTACGGCACGGTTTACTTTTTCTCGATGGCAACATCTTTCACAAAAGCTGCGCTTGGTGCTGAAGGTGTGGGAAAAGATGTCAACATGATCATAGGTAACGGTTATATGACAGGGCACGCGGAAATTGCGCTTGAAACTGTTAGAGAGAGCAAAGAAATTCAAGAAATTTTCCAATCTTTATATGTTAATTGAAAAGTTATCATCATATGTTAGAATTTCAAGAAGTGCGAAGATCTGAAAGGAGGACGAGTAAGTGGAAATATCTGCCAAAATGGTGAAAGAACTTCGAGAACAAACTGGTGCCGGAATGATGGATTGCAAAAAAGCACTGGTTGAAGCGGATGGAGACATTGAAAAAGCCAAGGAAGTGCTCAGGAAAAAAGGCATCAGTAAAGCCAGCAAGAAACTCAATCGGGCAGCTGAAAATGGTGCGATAATCGATTATGTCCACTTCAACAACAGAGTGGGGGTTATGATCGAACTTAATTGTGAAACTGATTTTGTTGCTCGAACGGATGAATTTAAAGAACTCGGACGCAACATATGCAAACACATAGCCATGGAAAATCCTAAATACGTCACCAGAGAGGAGATCACCTCGGAAACGATCGAAAAAGAAAAGGAGATATACAAAGCACAACTTGCCAATTCTGGTAAACCTGAAAAAGTGGTGGAAAAGATCGTTGAGGGAAAACTTGAGAAATTTTATTCTGAGAATTGTCTGATGGAGCAAAAGTATTTTCTCGATGATTCCAAAACGATCGATGACATGATCAAGGAAGCTATTTCGAAGATGGGTGAGAATATAACGGTGAGAAGATTTGTTCGATTTGAGATTGGTCATTGATTTGAGGTGAGCGAAGGCTCACCTTTTTATTTGCAAAGAGAGGTGAGTGTATGTACAAGAGGGTGCTCCTGAAGCTCAGTGGAGAGGTGTTTTCGGGAGAAGGCAAAAAAGGTTTGGATTCCAACAGGGGGAATTGGATAGTTGAAGAAATATCCAGCGTGGTTGAGAAAGGTGTAAAACTTGGGGTGGTTGTGGGAGCTGGCAACCTCTTTCGTGGCGAAGAACTTTCTTATGTTGGACCAATTTACGCCGATCAGATCGGAATGATGGGAACGGTGATAAACTCTCTTTACCTTTGCTCCGCCCTCAAGAAAAGAGGAATAGATGCGGTGGTAGCCTCCCACATAACAAATCTTCCATCGATTGAAAGACTCACCTACGATCTCATCGAATCATCACTTTCAAACGGAAAGGTTATCATATTTGCGGGTGGAACGTCCAATCCACTCTTTACCACTGACACGGCTGCGGCTCTTCGCGCCGCTGAAATGGGTGCAAACGTTCTCATAAAGGGAACCAAAGTGGATGGAGTTTACTCCAAAGATCCTAAAAAATTTTCAAACGCTGAGAAATTCAATCATCTGAGTTTTGACGAAGCGATAAAACTCGAATTGAGTATCATGGACACCTCTGCTTTTGCATTGTGTAAAGCCCACTCCATTTCAGTGATCGTCATGAATTTTTTTCAAAGTGGAAATTTTCTGCGCGCTGTTATGGGTGAGAAGATTGGCACACTTCTAACAAACGAGGATTGAACGCTAAAATAAAACCAAAAGCCGGTCTCGTGGTGAGACCGGTTTAATGGTGTTTCCTCAGGTTCAGAAGGCCAGTGCCACGCCTCCTTCAATTCCGAATTTTTTAGAAGGGGTAAATCCTCGGATGAAAATGAGCTCTGAAGCACCCGCAAATATTTCAAGCGCTCCTGTGGAGAGCTGTATTCCACCTCTTGCGTAAAAAGCATCTTTTTTGACGTTTATCGAAGTTCCTAAAACGTAGATCACGGGAGCCGCTCCGGCGTAAAGTGTAAGTGACGAGCCTACCGGAACGCAAATGTACAAACTTGGCATTATTTGAAAAGACGTGAAGTTGCTTGCAAACAACGCATTTTTTTCGATCATGGCCGCAACTTCAAAACCGATCACACTTTCACCAATTGAGCGAAGCGTTGCTCCAACCCATATTGGTGATGAATTTGGCATTTCCATGGCTCCAAAAGCACCTATGCTCGACTTTGAAAAACCCACAGTTGCGATCGCCAAAATGGCGAACAGTACGGTGATAACAATGTATTTTTTCATCTCAATCACCATCCTAATAGAGGTACAACCTACCGGTTACCGCTTTTATCAGGGAGCGGTATATCGCAAGGAGATCAGAAGAGTTCGCGGCATGATAGTATTTTCCACCAGTCTGATTTGCCATGTTTTGAAGCACTGACGTGTTTACAGAGCCAAGTCCTATCGTGAAGATGGGTATTTTCAGACTCTTGGCGTAGTTGATCACGTCATTTGCCGTGTGGCTGGAAGCGTTGTCGTAGCCGTCCGTCATGACTATCAACGCTTTAACATAACCAGCGGGTTGAGCACTTAAATCCGACAACCCCTGGTATATCGCGTCGTACAACTTTGTGGCGCTTCCGTTGATTCCAGTTCCCTTGACATCTCCAACAAGTACCGAAGGCGCAACAAATCCACCGGATTCGTTTTTTATGTTCCCGCCAAACGCGAGATATTCCCCTCTATCATTTGCCTGCATGTACCCGATGAAAGTTTTAACGGCCGTTTCCATATGACTTATCGCTGAGCTCGACATGCTCCCACTGTAATCGTTGACAAAAGCAACCCTCAAAACACTTTGTGTCAAATTCACACATCCAGACAGCAAAAGGCCAAGCCCAGCGATCACCAAGATCAGTAAAACGTACTTCTTCACTCGTAACACCCCCTCATTTATGTTTTCCCATTTTCTAACACGCAAAATTGTGGGAAATTTTGTGAATGTTTAATTAATTATACACGATATTTATATTATTGTCAAACTTTATTTATATATTTTGAATAACATGTACTCGTCGACACGCTTATTCCTCCGTTTCTTCCCAAATAACTTGATGCTCACTGTTCACTGATCACTCCTCACTATTTACTGTTCACCACTCACTATTTACCGTTCACTCCTCACTATTTACTGTTCACTGATTTATACATTTCAAGACCAGATCTCGTTTTTTCTGTGTGGATATGGTCTTCGTTTCTGTACGGGCACGGCATGCCGTGCCCCTACGAAATAAAAAAATCCAACCACAATTTTTTATGTGATCAAAAATTCAAGTTTCAAGACCCGACCCCGATTTTTGCACTGCCCACTCATCACTGTTCACC
>WFSH01000193.1 GCA_015486145.1 Mesoaciditogaceae bacterium | reverse complement strand
GTATGCAGCGTGCTCTGTTTTTTTTTCATTCTGAACTTGATTCAGAATCTCGATCCACCTTGTTAGTTGCTTGGAGATCCTGAATAGTTCCTTCGGAACTTTCAGGATGACGTTGTGGTCAAAGACTCCAAATAAAAGAACGAATCAGTTTTGACAAGGCTTCAAAAAGATTACACTCACCGCTTGTAAAGCGGTACTAAAATGTCAAAGAATGTTGTTATTCAAAAATACTACCCACACGATCGTGAAGAAATCCAAAAATGTAGATAACATTTTTGAAAAATGAGGTGTCTTAACGGCTGAACAACTCCAATTCACACATTTTTGTACATCTTATAAGTTGTAAAATTTGGTTTGAATTTAAAAATTGCAGCGGATTTCGGGGGCATTTCAACTTCTATCCTTGAAACTTTGGATACGGCACTACCCTCACCAATGATCGCTTCAAGTTTGACGTTGTGCATGAAATAAGAATAAGCTATGGGGATATTTTCTCGCACAATTTCGTCTGAAAGATTTGCGAAAAAAAACAAGGTATCTTCAGGTTTGTTGGTGTACCTTCCAAATCCTACCAACGAAGATAAAGCATCAAACGTGATGCTCAAATAATCTCCACCCTTTAAGGCAGACTCTTCACTTTTTACTTTTATTGCCTTGATCACAAATTTTCTAAAATCCCAGTCCCACCTATCGCTCTCCCATACCATTGGTCTTCTATTGTCGGGATCAGGACCCCCACCCATGCCATTTTCTTCTCCATAGTATATAAATGGGTTTCCAGGATAGGCAATTTGAAAAAGCAACGCCGTGCGCTTTAGTCGTTTGTTCCCTGAGAAAAGCCAATCAAGACGTGGGGTGTCATGTGAAGATAACATGTTCCACGATTTAGAAAGTGCTTCAATGCCGATCTCTTTAACCATACGATCCAATTCCGCCCTCACGACGTAAGGCTTGAACTTTCCCTTTAAACCATTTAGAACAACGTTGGCAAAATAATAATTCATCACCCCATCAAGCTTTGTTTTTCTAATCCACTCAGAAGGATAAGAACTTATTTCTCCAATGACATAACTATTGGGATTCACACCGTGTACACTTTCAACGATCAATGAATTAATTTCATGGCCGAGATCGTGGGCACAGTCAAGTCTCCATCCATCTGCTCCCAACTTTATGTAGCGTTTGACGATCGAATTTTCATTCTCAAAGAGAAAATCACGAAGCTTTTTGTTTTTCAAATTGAGTTCTGGCAAAAGTTCAACATCGTACCACGAACGATATTTTTGAGGCCATTTTTGAAATTTGAAAAAGTCTACAAATGGGGATTTTGGATCGTTGTAAGCTCCACCATTTCCATAACGCTTTGATCTGTTAAACCATTTTCCGTCGGCTCCAACGTGGTTAAACACCCCATCCAACACGACCCTTATGCCGCGAAGGTGGGCTTCGTCTAAAAGGCGTTTGAGGGACTTTTCATTACCAAATTGCGGATCAATTCTAAAATCGTGGGTATCGTATTTGTGATTCGTGGCTGCAAGAAAAATTGGTGTCAGATAAAGCACGTTTATCCCCAAATCTTTGATGTAATCGATTTTCTCCACGATACCATCTATATCCCCACCAAAAAATTCCATTCCACGCGCCTCACGACTTGGAATCTCGTTCCATTTTCTCAATTTTCCACCATCGCGAAAATAAAGGCCAGAATTCACTTTTTCAGCGAACCTTGGCCCTCTGTTAAATCTATCGACAAACACCTGATACACCACTTGTGACTTTTCCCAGTTCACACTTTACTCCTGTTTACCCTAACTTTGGAGGTGAGTTTGTTGGACCACCTTCCGCATCTATCTCCCCAATATGCGATCGTTTCGCCATTTTCCATGACTTCGTAAACCTCACAGTTGTTTGCACATCCATCACAGTAAAAAACGCGAGTTTCATGCTTCAGTTCCGTAACTTTGAAGCCTTTAAAATTCGTCTGCCTACCCGTTATTTCTATTTCTCTCTTGGCAAGCATGGCAACTCCCCATGCACCCATGATTTTGTTGTTCTTTGGCACCGTTACTTCATGTCCAACGGCACGCTCAAATGCCTTGACTATCCCAATATTTTCAGAGACACCCCCCTGAAAAACAAATCTTGGCAGGAGTTCTTTACCACGTGCCAAATTGTTCAAATAGTTTCTAACGAGACTCTCGGATAGTCCGGCTATTATATCTTCCGAAGTCGCGCCCATTTGCTGCTTATGTATCATGTCTGACTCTGCAAAAACGGTACAGCGACCCGCAATCCTCACGGGACTTTCTGATCTTAGGGCATATTCTCCAAATTTTTCTATGGGAACGCCTATTCTTTCGGCTTGGTGATCGAGAAAAGAACCTGTACCGGCGGCACAGACGGTGTTCATGGCGAAATCCACAACGGCTCCGTTTCTTATAAAAATTATTTTGGAATCTTGCCCACCTATTTCGAAGATCGTCGAAACATCTGGAACTTCATGAATAGCCGCATAAGCGTGAGCGGATATTTCGTTCTTTACCATATCAGCACCCACTATAACACCTGCCAACTGTCTGCCGCTACCGGTCGTTCCAACGGCTATCACTTCCACGTCACCGTACTTCTTAAACATATAATCGTAC
>WFSH01000192.1 GCA_015486145.1 Mesoaciditogaceae bacterium | reverse complement strand
TGGGTAAAACATGACGAATCTCTATTCTGTCCTTGAGTTTGATCAAAGTCATTCAAAAACACCTTGTTATCAAACAAAAGAACAAACACCCTTGAAGCCTTCGTCAAAACATATGAAGACGCCATACAAGATGTGAAATAACAAAGAGCAAGATTGCACAGTGTGCAATGTATTCTTGCTTTCACGACCAAAGCGATAGCTGCGAAGAGAGGCACAGGATGTGCCGAGAAAGCGAATCTAACAGGATGTTAGTATGCAGCGTGCTCTGTTTTTTGTGTCATTCTGAACTTGATTCAGAATCTCGAACCACCTTGTTAGTTGCTTGGAGGTCCTGAATAGTTCCTACGGAACTTTCAGGATGACGCTGTGGTCAAAGATTCCAATAAAAGAGCGAATCAGTTTTGACAAGGCTTCAAAAAGATTACACTCATCGCTTGTAAAGCGGTACTAAAATGTCAAAGAATGTGTTATTCAAAAAATACTACCCACACTATCGTGAAGAGATCTCGAATGGTTGACAAGAATGAGCAAAGATGTTAGAATAATGGAAAGAAATTTTGGAGAGTGAACAAATTGAGCTTTTCTAAGTCTGTGTATAAAAATTTAAACTCTATGATGATGCGCTGGAAGGCACCTGGTTGTTGCCCTCCGCGTTGTCATTTGTGATAAATTAAAGAGGCAAAGGTTAGCCAGGTGTTCTTAAGAAGAGAACACCTGGTTTTTTGTTTGGCATAATGGGGAATTCAAGGGGAGATGCAAATGGGCTGGAAAATAGTGAAATTTGGTGGCTCAATATTGTCTTCTAAAGAAAACATGAAAAGGATTGTCAAATTAGTGAACAGGTATGGTCACAATACTATTTACATCGTTTCGGCCCTGAGAGGAATTACAGATAGCATTATAAATTTCATGTCACGGGTTGAGAGTGACAAGAGTGTTGATGTTACGAGTTTTTGCGACAGGTTCTATCTCTCTCACATCAAATTTCTTGAAGAGTTCGAAATTCGCGATAAGAAAGCGTACCAAGAGATAAAAAACATTTCCGAATCTTTGAAAAGTCGTTTTTTAGAAATGATTAACGGGAACCTTTCTGATTTTCTAAAAGCAGATGTGCTCCATTTTGGTGAGAAAGCGTCTTCGCTCCTTTTTTTCCATATGATGAAGCATGTTGGCATTGAAATAAAAATAGTTTTTCCGGAAGAGATTGGATTGCAGACGATTGACGAAGACGAATTTATGAATTCGACGATCGATTTTTCTTGGTGTGAAAAAAATCTTTATGAACATTTCAAAGATGGAATTTTCGTGATCCCAGGATTTTATGGCATAACCCCAAAAGGTCGGATAGCACTTTTGGGAAGGAACGGCAGTGATTACTCCGCTTCAGCCATTGCCGCGTGCATAAACGCGGATTTTTTGGATATCTATAAAGATGTTTCTGGATTTATGACTTGCGATCCGAAATTGCTCACAGGTGGCAAAACCGTGAGCCATCTCACCTACGAAGAGGCTGCAGAACTTTCTCACTTTGGTGCTAAGATACTTCATCCCTTATCGATTGAGCCTGTGAGAAGAAAGGGTATTCCCATACGCATATACGACATTCGAGGTTCTGGTTTTATGCCTGAGACACTTATCTCATCTCAACGTATTGATGCAGAATTTCCTGTGAAAAGTATAACCCACTCGAATGTTTCGATAATAAGAATTAAGGGTGGAAATATTGGCAAGAAGTTGGAATTACTTTCGGGAGTTACGCGCCGACTTTCGAGGCATGGAGTGAGAATAAAATCGCTGATCACCTCGCAAACGAGCGTGAATGTCATCGTACCATCTGATGACGTAGAGAAATGTGTTGATTTGCTGAGAAAGGAAAAGGCAAGTTGGTTGGAAAGCATCGAATATAAAGATGGGGTTTCTTTAATTGCCCTTGTTGGCGAAAAACTCTTGGATAGTTCAGATTTTGTGTTTCGCGTTTCTAAAGCCATTTTCAAGGCAAAAATAAACGTTGAAATGGTTTCTTTGGGAAGTTCAAAAAACATTGGTTACTTTGTGGTGAGCGGAGAAGACGCTAAGAAGTGCCTTCACGCAATACATCGTGAATTTATCAGTAAGAAGTCGAGGAGGCGAAGGAATGGTTAGAACTTTTGAAGAAATAAACGATAAAATAAGAAAAGGTCAGGCCGTTGTGTTGACAGCTGAGGAAGTTTCACGGATGGGAGAAGATCACTCTCCTCGCGAAATATTCAACCAAGTAGACGTTGTGACCACCGGAACTTTTTCACCAATGTGTTCAAGCGGTGCGATTGTGAACTTTGGACATGCCTCTCCACCGATAAGAATGGAAAAAATAACGATGAACGATGTGGAAGTCTATTCAGGCTTAGCCGCTGTTGATGCGTACATAGGTGCGACATCTGAGTCAAGTAAGAAAAAAGGATACGGTGGAGCTCATGTAATAGAAGAGTTGATCACTGGCAATGATGTGCATCTTATTGCAGAGGCGAAAGGAACAGATTGCTATCCAAGAAAACACATAGACACTTACGTGAACAAAGATGAGATCAACGAATTTTACCTTTTTAATCCGCGAAATGCGTATCAAAATTACGGCGTAGCTGTCAATGGAACGGAAAGGGTTATGTACACATACATGGGGAAATTGCTTCCCAATTTTGGGAACGCCATGTACGCGACTTCTGGAGAATTAAGTCCACTCTTGAACGATCCAGAAATGAGGACAATTGGCATAGGAACGAGAATTTTTTTGTGTGGTGCTCAAGGATACATTGTGTGGAACGGAACACAATTCAACACAGAAGTAAATACAAATAACCATGAAATTCCCGTTGCGCCTGCCAGAACAATTGCGGTAATTGGAAATGCAAAAGAAATGGATCCATCATTTCTAAAAGCCGCTTATGTTAAAGGATATGGAGTGACTCTTTACGTTGGCATTGGAATTGCCATTCCCATAGTTGATGTGGATATGGCTAAAAGGGTTTCGATAAGAAACGAAAATATTGAAACTGTGATCTTTGATTACGGAACTGAAGGACACTTACCGGTTGGTAAGACAAATTACAAGGTGTTGCAATCTGGTACCTTGGAATTCAACGGTAATAGGATTAAAACCGGAACCCTCACGAGTCTACAAAAATCAAAACAAATTGCCGAGAAATTGAGAGATCAAATCCTACGTGGTGATTTTACGCTGACCAAACCGGTAGAAAATCTCCCACGAAATTCTACGTTGAACAGGTTAAAGGTGAGAGAAAAAAATTCCAAGAATAAAAATGTCATCACAGAAACGTGCATAAACTGCGGTAGTTGCGTAGGTGTGTGTCCAACAGATGCTCTCTTTTTTGATGAAAATAACGAAGTAGGATTCAACAAAACATTTTGTACCGATTGTGGACTGTGTGTAGATGTTTGTCCTTTGGGATTGCTAAAAATGAGGGAAGACAATGATGTACACTGAAAGATTTTACAGAAGTTCAATGGGGAAAAGATTCAAATCTTTCATCCTCAGAAGAGGAGAAACCGATCTGTGGATAGGAGTTGACAAGAAATCTTTTTCCAAGGATTTTGTTAAAATCGTAGATAGAGAGGTCAGGGATGCCAGAGATGAAATTACGAAATACGCCCTAAGACATCCCGAATTTTACACTTCATTGTTGCCACTTCCATACGATCCAGACGCGCCTAAAACGGTAAGACATATGTTAAAGGCTGGCTTAGAAGCAAAGGTTGGTCCAATGGCGGCGGTCGCGGGTGCAATAGCACAAAGGGTGGGGTATTTGCTCATTGAAGCAGGTGCAAAAGAAGTGGTGGTTGAAAATGGTGGAGATATATTTTTAAAAGTTGAATTGCCGATCACCGTCGAAATTTTTTCTGGAAAATCTCCGCTGAATGGCAAAGTGGTTTTAAAAATTGAAGGGAACGAAACTCCATGTGGCGTGTGTACTTCATCTGCGACAATTGGCCATTCACTCAGCTTTGGGGCTGCCGATGCCGTCACCGTGATCTTTAAAGATGCCGCCATTGCCGATAGTTTAGCCACGAGGTGTTGCAACGAAGTGAGAACAAAAGATGATGTGAAAAAAGTACTGAAGAGATTTCAAGGTGGCCCTGGAGGCATAGTCGTGATCATAAAAGATGTGTTGGGAAGCGCCGGCGAAAATGTGCATTTTGTTGGGAGGTAGAGATGAAAATTTCTGATGTTTTGGGTAAGTCAGAGAGTCCGGTAATTTCGTTAGAATTTATACCACCACCACGCGGGAGTTCCGTAGAAGAAGTATTTAGAGCAGTTGATTACTTGTTGGATTTTTCTCCCCAGTTTGTAAACGTTACCAATCATCCTTCAAAGATTGATTATAAGGAAATAAACGGCAAGATCGTTAAAGTTCCCTTGAGCAAAAGGCCAGGAACAATTGGATTATGCGCCGCGATAAAGCACAGATACAAAAATTTGGAAGTAGTTCCCCATCTTATATGTGCCGGTCACACGAAATATCGCCTTGAAGATATACTTATAGAGTTGAATTATCTGGGAATAAATAACGTTTTTGTCATAAGAGGAGATCCGAGCTATGACGAAAATTTTGGACCATCTCAAGATGAATGGAGGTACGCCAAAGAACTTGTAGAACAGATTGCAAACATGAACAGGGGGGTATATCTTTATCCCATTGAGAATGCAGTTTCAACTGATTTTTGTATAGGGGTGGCTGGATATCCCGAGAAACATCATGAAGCACCAAATCTTTACGATAATATAACGCGCCTTAAAGAAAAAGTCGATGCGGGAGCTGATTACATCATCACTCAAATGTTTTTCAGCTTTGAGGTTTATAAGAGATTTGTGGAACTGACACGCAATGCGGGAATAAAAGTAGCAATTATTCCTGGAATTAAGCCTGTTGTGAGCTCGAAGTCTCTGAGAAGAATACCAAAGAGGTTTTTTGTGGATATTCCGCAAATTCTCTTAAATTCAATGGAGGAGGCAAAAACCCCAAAAGAAGAATGGAAAGTGGGAATATCTTATATGGCAAAACTCGTGGACAAATTACTGGCCAATGGAGCGCCAGGAGTACATGTATTCACCATGGGCCGTGGAAAATCAGCGAGAAGCTTGTTGGAAGCGGTATTTGGGAAAAAATAAAAACTATGATTGGGGAAGTACGTGCTAAAATAACCAGAAAAGCAAGAAGGTGGCAAGATGGTGCGAATTTTTAACATTTCTCCTTACGATATAAAAGTTCCAGAAAGAGTTATAGCAGCGAGAATGGGATTTAAAGGACTTGGAAAGATTCCGGGTGAATTCAAAGATGTTTACGAGAAAGTACATGAGAGTGCTTTAAAAATTTCGAAGCCTGTGGTTGTTGTTGACGATTATGCTGTGTTGGTAGAAAACGAGGAAATCAAAATCGACGAGATAAAAATACCTGGAAATCTTGCACGATCTCAATTAAAGAAAAGTGTGAAAATATCCATTTTACTTGCAACACTGGGAAGTAAAATAGACGAAGAAATCTCGAGACTTCACAAGAACGGAAAAGAGGTTGAGTCTTTTGCTTTAGATGCCATTGGGTCGGAAATGATAGAATTTGCCGTGAGATATGTTGATGGGATGTTGAGAAACGAAACGGAGCTGAAAGGAAGTGCGAGAATTTCTCCAGGTTATGCGGATTTGCCAATAAGCCTAAATTTGTGGTTTTACAAGAAGTTGGGTAATTATATTTCAGTCAAGTGTAACGGCGAAAGTTTTACATTTGTGCCAAGAAAAACGATATCTGCGTTTATAGGGTGGTCTAATTGAAAAGAGCAGAGCTTAAAAGAATTTTGAAAGAAAGGGTCTTAGTACTTGATGGAGCTTATGGGACAGAATTATCAAGGATGGGATATGATGCTCCACCAGAGCAAATTGTTTTAGAAAAGCCAAGCGTGATCAAAAAACTTCACGCTGACTACGTGATGGCGGGGGCAAATGCGATTCTCACTTGTACATTTGGTGCTAATCCCATGAAACTCGCGAAGTACGGTCTTGAGCAACATCACGATGAGATAGTTTCTCGGGCAGTTGATGTGGCAAGAAAAGCGTCAAGCGAAGCGTTAATATTTGGTGATATAGGTCCAACTGGTGAGCTCCCAATTCCAATAGGTAAGGCAACTTTTGACGATTACTTTGAGAATTTCAAAAGAACCGCTTCCATTCTTTTACACAAAGGGGTGGATGCCATTATACTCGAGACGTTCAGTGACATACTTGAACTTAAAGCTGCGACTTTGGCAGTTCGTGAATTGTCCAAGGATATTTTTCTAATAGCAAACATGACCTTTAACGAAAATGCCAGGTCTCTTACGGGAACAGATCCCATGAATTTTGCTTTAACTTTTAACGATTTGGATGTGGATGCAATAGGAACAAATTGTTCTTTGGGTCCACAGGAGATCTTACCAATCTTTGAAGAGATGTCCAAGTACTCCGAAAAGTTGTTGGTTGTTGAACCAGATGCTGGCTCTCCGATTTTACATCATGGTAACGTCCGGTATCCAGTTGGTCCCCAAGATTTTGCCATTCATACAGATTCATTTTGGGAGTCGAAAGCCAACATAATAGGTTCTTGCTGTGGCTCAAGTCCAAAATACACGGCCATGATATCAAAGAAAGTTGGCAAAAGGGCTCCAATTGAAGAAAAGCCAAGGAAAGTTTTTGCCATTTCTTCACCATCAAAGATCGTTGATTTCAAGGAATTCGTTGCAATCGGAGAAAGAATAAATCCCGCTGGCAGGAAAAAACTTCAGATGGCGATGAGAAATTCCAATTTGGAAAAAATTATGGAGATAGCTAAGAAGCAGAAAAATGCCCATGCTGATGTGCTGGATGTGAACTTTGGCCTTGAACAGTTTGTTTCTGTGGATTATATGACCGAAGTGGTTAATTCCATTGCTTACAAGATTGAGATGCCGATATCAATTGATATTCAGCTTTTAGAAGCCCTTGAAAAGGTACTCAGAGAATATCCCGGTCGTCCTCTCATTAATTCCACGCGTGTGGTGGAAAAAGAAATGCTGACGAAGATAAGATTGGCCCAAAAGTATGGTGGAATTCTCGTTGTTTTGGCTATGGGAGAGCATGTTCCAACTTCTTTTAAAGAAAGGAAAAGCGCAATTGACCGTGGATTAAGAATCGCCGAAAGTTATAATTTCCCACAAAACAGAATCATTTTTGACCCCGTTATTCTCGCAGTTGGCGCAGGCTCCCCTCCTCAGGATACGTTGAACGCTATAGCTTATTTGAAAGACAACGGTCTGAAAAGCATGGTAGGCTTATCCAACATATCTTTTGGCATGCCTGAAAGATCGTATATCAACGCTTCATTTTTATCTGTAGCTGTATCCGAAGGGTTAAGCGCAGCCATACTTAATCCGTTGGATGAGATCGTGATGGGGATTTTACGCTCTACGTTGATATTAAATGGAAAAGAGTTGAAGATTCAAGAAGAAACCAAAGATTCCAACAGTTTGATCGGACTCATCCTTTCAGGTGATGAAAAAAAACTTCTCGAAAAAATAGACGTTATTCTAAAAGATGAAGCTCCCATGGAAGTCATCGAGAATTATCTTAGGCCTGCCATGGATGAAGTGGGGAAGATGTACGATAAATCGAAGATATTCTTACCACAACTTATACTTGCAGCTCAAACAGCCCAAAAGGCCTTTGAGAAAGTGCAATCTTTGTTCACTCATCAAAAAAGCTCCGGGAAATTTGTGATAGCCACTGTAAAAGGAGACGTTCATGATATAGGCAAAAACATAGTAGCTGCGGTGGTCAAGAGTGCAGGGTATCAAGTTGTCGATATGGGAAGAGATGTTCCTGCTGAGAGGATCGTTGATGTTGTCAAAAAAGAACGACCACTTATGTTGGGACTTTCTGCGATGATGACAACAACGGCGCCTAAAATAAAAGAAGTTACCGACGAGCTTAAAAAACAAAAGATAGAACTTCCTGTGGTAGTGGGTGGGGCATCATTGAATGAAGAGTTGGCCAAAGAACTCGGGGCTGATTTTTACGCAAGGAGTGCAACAGATGCCTTGAAGTATCTTGGAATGTTGAAAGGAAGCAAGGGTTAACAATTTTAACTCAGCGTGATTACAGTTTTCGTGTAGACTTTCGATATTATCCACGTTACCGGAGAAACCATGTTTTTGAAATGGTATAATTGGTAGTTCTTTTTTTATTTGTGTTTGGTTAACCGGGTGATTATTCTCACAGAATTGATCGGAATCTATAAATTCAGAATTGGGGTGATCGTGTTGAAAAGAGGATATGTACAAGTTTATACGGGCAATGGAAAAGGAAAAACAACTGCTGCGATAGGACTAACCATGCGTGCAAGTGGAGCTGGCTTAAAAGTTTGTTTTGTTCAATTTATCAAGGGACTTTACACGAGCGAAATGAAAATATTCGAAAAGTTGAATATAGAATTCTTTCAAGGCGGCAGACCAGAATTTATAATTGGAAAGCCCTCAAAAGAAGATATAGAAGCTGCAAAAAAAACTCTCGAATTTGCAAGAGGAAAATTAACAAGTGGTGATTACGATCTCGTTGTGTTAGATGAACTGAATGTGGCCGTGTATTTTGGCCTTGTAAAAGAAGAAGAAGTTCTAAAGCTTATGGATTTAAAGGCGAAGGGTACAGAACTTGTTATAACAGGAAGATATGCCACACCAAAAATCATGAATAAGGCCGATCTTGTAACTGAAATGCGTGAAATTAAACACTATTACACTGCTGGTGTTGAAGAAAGGGTTGGAATTGAGCG
>WFSH01000191.1 GCA_015486145.1 Mesoaciditogaceae bacterium | reverse complement strand
TGAGATATCAGAAATACCCTTAGCTTTGCAATCTAAACTTTTACGTGTGCTCCAGGAAAAAGAAATCATAAAAGTTGGTGGAACTCGAATTATACCCGTAAATGTTAGGGTAATATCTGCAACAAACGAGGACCTTTTCAAAATGATGGAAAAAGGGAAATTCAGACGCGATCTATTTTACAGAATATCGACTTTTCAACTCCGATTGCCTTCTCTTCACGAAAGAATGGAAGATCTCGAAATGCTTATGAGTTATTTTGCAAACAAAAAGGGCTATAACATTTCTTTTGATCAAAGTCTGATGGATGCAATAGAGAAATATTCATGGCCAGGAAATGTTCGTGAAGTTGAGAATTTTGTGGATTATGTTGGAAATCTCTACTCTGGAAAAATAGGAATTCGTGAAATACCTCCATACTTGTCAAGAAAATTGAATTTTGACGACAAAGGCCTGACCTCTGAGGAGCTCAAAGTACTGAATTTTATTTGGACAAACCAAAATGTGGGAAGAGATAAAATCTCCAAAGAGTGCAAAATTAAAGAGAATGAAGTAAGAAAAATACTTTCAAAGCTCCGTGCCCTTGGGTACATAGCAGTGAGCAGAGGAAGAAATGGGACGACAGTTACCAAATTGGGTTACCAATTAATTTTCTCATTCAATAAGTAATATTGAGCCCTCTCTTCACAATGCTTTCCCAATTTTCAATCCTATTAATTATTTTTTTCTTATAATTGGTAGACGTACTCCCTCTGAAAGAGCGTGTTTTCATGCTTTTGATAAACTCAGGTGGATAAAGCAAAAATTTGGCACGATTTTTGCTAACAAATGGTGAGGGGTGTTCTTATGATGAAGATCATAAAAAATGTGGAAGTATACGCTCCGGCTCACCGTGGGAAAAGGGATTTGTTGGTAACAAATGGGTATGTTGAAGGGATATATGAAAATGTAAAGGAATTCGATTTTCCTCCAAACGTTGTCAAAGTCTTGGATGATAAAATCGCAATTCCGGGTTTTGTAGATGGGCATGTTCACGTGATAGGAGGTGGTGGAGAAGGGGGATTTATATCCAGGATTCCGGAAATCCAATCTTCGGAACTTTTAGGCTGTGGTGTAACGAGCGTGATAGGTTTGTTGGGAACCGATTCTGTAACGAAATCCTTGATGTCTCTTTTTGGAAAGGTCAAAGCTCTTCGTGAGGAAGGAATAAACGCCTATATGGTAACGGGATCTTATCATTATCCCATTCAGACAATAACTGGCTCGGTAAAAAAAGATATGATATTCTTGGATCCCGTTATAGGTGTCGGAGAAGTGGCTATTTCAGATCATCGCTCAAGCGCTATAACGGTGCAAGAAATAAGGAGACTTGCGTTGGAATGCCATGTTGCAGCGCTTCATACTGCCAAAGCTGGAAAGATCATTGTTCATGTTGGGAAGTCGAGAAAAATGCTTTCTCCATTGATGGAGGCAGTTTCAGATGACGAGATAAAGATAACGACTTTTTTGCCCACACATGTAAATAGGAACATGGAGCTCTTAGAAGATGCGGCAAAATGGATGAAAATGGGTGGCTATGTGGATCTAACAGCGGGTGATTCGGAGAATAAATCTGTGAGTGTTAAGGATGCCATAGAATATTTGCTTGAAAATGGCGGGGATATAGAACATATTTTGGTAAGCAGCGATGCGCAAGGAAGTCTTCCTTCTTTTGATGATAAAGGCAACTTTTTGTCTATGCGAATTTCGAAATGTTCCGTGATGATGAACTCTTTTAGAGAGTGTGTTCGTTCAGGTATGAAGATCGAGGATGCTTTGAAACCCTTCAGTGAGAATGTTGCAAATTTTTTCAAGCTGAAAAATGCCGGTAGCTTGAACGAAGGGAAACGTGCAGATATTGTCTTTTTGAATCAGAGGAATCTCGAAATCGATTCAGTTATGATCAAGGGAGAATTCTTTCGTAAAGATGAATTAAAGATAAGTTGAAAGCAGTTCTATAAAAACAGGAGGTGGTTTTTCTTATGATTTTTAAAAAAGGTATCGTTTTTGGAATTGCGGCGTTATTTGTACTTTTGCTGAGTGTAACTGCATTTCCAAAAGTTGTAAATCCCAACACGATTGTAGAACTCACGGAGAGTGACATAGTGACTTTGGATCCAATGTGGCCATACTCTCCACCTTCCAACAATGTGGATTTCCAAATTTATGAAAGCCTCGTTCAATACGCTGGCACGAGCACTACACGATTTCTTCCCATGCTTTCCACAAATGTTCCAAGTGTGAAAGATGGAACGATACTCGACAACGGCAAAACGTACATCTTTCATATTCGAAAGGGTGTTTATTTTCACAATGGTGATTTGCTCACACCTCAAGATGTTAAATATTCGTTGGAGAGACAGATAGTTTTAGATCGTGCCGGTGGGCCGTCATGGATGATCGCAGTACCACTTATTGGAGTGAACAGCATAGAAGACCTGGCCACTAAGTTTGCGGGCGTATCCAAATATTCCGCTCTTTTTTCGAATGGAGTTTTGAAGCCAAAATACAAAAAAGCGATGCTTGAAGCTTTTTCAGTGCTTAACAAAGCCATAGAGGTAAAAGGTGACGACGTCATTATTCACATGCCAAAACCTTATCCACCTCTTATATCCATAATTGCCCATGGAATCTGTGGTTCGTACATCATCGATGAAAAGTGGGCTGCAGCGCATGGGGCTTGGCCGGGCACAGCTAATAACTGGTGGAAATATCACAATCCCGTTAGGGCGAAAGATCCTCTTTACTCTATCGCGAACGGTACTGGACCGTATGAACTCGTGAAATGGGTAAGAGGCGTAGAAGTGGTTTTGAAGAGGTTCGATCATTACTGGCGAGTTCCAGCAAAAATTAAGAACGTTATCATAAGGGCTGTCAAAGAATTCACCACACGAAAGCTCATGCTTCAACACGGGGCTGCGGACATCATTGCCGTCCCTCAACAGTATATCTCTCAGGTAAAAGGGTTACCGGGAGTTGAGGTTTTTGAAAGGCTGCCCATTCTTGGCGAAGATGCAGGATTTATGACTTATACGATCAACACAGAAGGAAATCCTTACGTTGGTTCCGGGAAATTAGATGGAAATGGCATACCACCAGACTTCTTTTCAAATATAGATGTGAGGAAAGCATTTTCTTACATGTTCCCGTATAAGCTTTACATAAAAGAAGTATGGAATGGAAATGCCATACAGCCTAACGGTCCGATACCAAAAGGAATATTTGGCTACGATCCGACAATTCCAAAATATCATTTTGATCTTGCCAAAGCTAAAGAGTATTTCAAGAAGGCCTTTAACGGTGAATTGTGGAAAAAGGGATTCAAGATGTCGATCGTTTACATCACCGGTGCCGTGCAGACTCAACAAGTTGCAAACATGTTGAGTGCTTACGCAAGGAGAATCAATCCCAAATTCAGAATAGAAGTTCGCTCTGAGCTGTGGTCTTCATATGTAAGGGATAGGCTGGAATGGAAGTTACCGTATTTTATGACTGGATGGTTTGCCGATTATCCGGATGCCAACGATTTTGTGTACCCATTTTTGTACAGCACCGGATACTATGGTCTTACTCTTGGAAAGGGCTATCAGGAATTGGCGAGAAAGGAGTTTGATCCTTTGATAGATGAAGCCAGAAATATTACCAACGCTAAGGAAAGGCTTAAAATTTATAGGGAGCTTTCCATAAGAGCGTACAAAGAAGCAGCCATAATGTGGTTGTATCAACCTTTGGGCAACCACGTACAGAGAAGT
>WFSH01000190.1 GCA_015486145.1 Mesoaciditogaceae bacterium | reverse complement strand
GTTTGGAACGATTATGTCACACTCCAACTTCGAAGCTATCTCATCGGTTACCGCTCCGGGAAGGTAAACAAAATCGGCTTTCTCAGACGCTTTTACTATCTCTTCTTCGTGTCCAGCAACGCCATCCACGTTCACTTCAAAAACTCTTCCGTTTTTCCCAACCACAACTTTGCCAGAAAACTTTCTCAATTTCTCCGCCGTTTCCGTTTCTACAGGCGGAGTGCTTATTCTTTTAAAAGCTTTAACGGTCTTTAAAACAACTTCTTCAACATTCCGACCGATTTCCGCTCCCGTTACGAGGACGGTGCAATCAGTGTACGAAGAAATTCCCGTTCTTCCGAGGGCTCCATCCACAAGGACGTCGTCACAGTACTTCATCAACTCTTTCAACATCTTAGCGGTCACTTCAAAACTTCCAACCCTCACGGTTTGAACATCTACATCGATTTTAGCTTTAACAAGGGCCACCTTTCCAGATGCAACCTCAAAAGTCTCGAGAATTTCTCCCCACTCCGGCAACACAGAACACGGAACTACCGCAAACGAGCCCTTCGGTACGTGTACACCAGGTTTCGGAACGTTGTAAATCACATCTTTTTCTTCACCGTCACGGCCTATCGTGACCACGCAGGCTCTTTCGAGACCACGCAGCAAAAAGTTAACCACCGTGGTTTTTCCAACGTTTTTTGCCAATCCCACAACCGAGATCGTGCGGCAGTTTTTTTCTTTTATTCTTTCAAAGATTTTTTCTGTTTCTCTTTCCATTCTTTTATTCTTTTTCGTCGTTTATTTCCAGCCGGAAGTAAAAATCTGTGTTTACCTTCCATAAGTCCAGCCACACCCACGGTACTCTGTTCTTTTTCGGGAATGTATTCTTCATTGCAAGAGGGTTTATAATCGTCGGGTTCTTCGTACACAAACGTTCCACCTTCGTAATTTCTCAAAACAACCTTTCCAGCACCCATAGACACAAGATACTGCGGACTCACGGGAATTTTGCCCCCTCCGCCAGGCGCGTCTATGACGTAAGTCGGAACGGCAAATCCAGAGGTGTGACCTCTGAGATACTCTATTATTTCTATTCCTCTCGCGACCGTCGTTCTGAAATGTGAAATTCCCTCTGAAAGATCGCACTGATATATGTAGTAAGGTCTAACTCGGTTTTTAACGAGTAAATGTACGAGCTTTTTCATAACCTGGGGACAGTCGTTCACCCCACGCAACAAAACTGACTGATTGCCAAGTGGGATACCGGCGTCTGCAAGCTTGGCAAGGGCACGTTCGGAGTAGGGTGTGATCTCATTTGGATGGTTGAAATGTGTGTTAACCCATATTGGGTGATATTTCTTGAGCATGTTAACGAGTTCGTCCGTGATCCTTTGTGGCATCACAACGGGGGTGCGTGTGCCTATTCTCACTATTTCAACATGTGGGATCGATTTGAATTTCTTTATTATTTGCTCAAGCCTTTCCGTCGAAAGGGTGAAAGGATCTCCACCGGATATCAAAACATCCCTAATGCTTTCATGGGCCGCCACGTATTCAACCATCCTGTCTATCTTAGACATGGGCATCGGCATGTCCGTTTCACCGGCTTTACGCCTTCTGGTGCAGTGTCGGCAATACATGGAACACTGATCCGTTACAAGGGCCAAAACTCTGTCTGGATATCGATGCGTGAGCCCGTAAACCGGTGAATCCACGTCCTCAAAAAGGGGATCAGCACTCTCGTTTGGAGCAACGTAAAGCTCATTCATCGTCGGTACCGCTTGTTTCCTTATGGGGTCGTTTGGATCGTCCGGGTCTATCAGCGAGGCGTAATAAGGTGTTATTGCCATTCTGAGATGCTTCAAGCTGGAGGTTATCATCCTTTTCTCGTCTTCATCTATTGTAATGACTTTCGAAAGTGTTTCGGCATCCATTATTCTGTGCGAAATTTGCCATCTCCAATCGTTCCATTGCTCTTCTGTCACATCTTTCCAAAGTGGGATTTCTTTGTAATTTTTCATGATTCGCTTCCTCCTCTTCCTCTTTCTAATAAGAAGTGTAATTCCCTATTTTGTTAAGCTGAAAATTCAAATTCATGTTAGTTTCAAGCCTTACACTCCGTACAATTGTTCTGTAGTCCGGCTTTATCACGGTGAATTCATACGTATTCGGCGCCAGTTTTAAGGTACAAGGTGTTACACCTAACATCTTTCCGTTGACGAAAACCAACGCGCCAGTCGGATAAGTGTTCACGTTAACCAACACGCTCAAAGGTTGGGTTGGTGCAACGGGAATGACGGCATTTATGGTTTGGTATTGACCGGCTTTAACTTCAAACGTTTTTGAAATACCATAACCGTTGTAGCTGAAAAATGCAGTGTGCTCTCCTTGAGGGAGTTGAAGCGTTTGCGGGGTTTTACCTTCATAATTTCCATCGACATAAAGTTTCGCACCACTTGGGCTTGACGTGAAGTTCACAACGGCGGTTTTCGGCACGTATCCCACATAAAAGTAAGTGGTTGCAACGGAGATGGGCTTTTGTATTATTTTCAATTTCAAACTCTTCATGTATTGCATACCGCTTGGATATTCCGCAAACGGTCGTGCTTTGTCCAAAGAAATGGGAGGCAACACGTTTGGCGACCTTGTAGCAATGGCTTCCAAAATCTCCCTTCCGTTAGGCCCCG
>WFSH01000189.1 GCA_015486145.1 Mesoaciditogaceae bacterium | reverse complement strand
GTAATAGAAAGATATAAATATCGGGTATATGACAAATAGAGCAACAATTATTACAGCCGGTGCTATGAAGAAATATCCTGCGATCCACTCTTTATAATGCTTCACCGTTTTTCTCCTTTCAAGGAATAGAGGGGAGGTTTTGCCCTCCCCTAAGAATTCATTGTCTAAGAATTCATTGTCCGCTCACCCAAGAATCGTAATTGGAAACGATCTTTTTTATAGCTTCTTTAACAGTGGTTTTACCACTCCATATTTCCTGGAAAAGTGAATTCACGTTGTCCAAAAGCTTTGAGGAATTTCCACTCGGTGTTGGTATGAACCAAGCATGTCCATACTCTTTTCCTTCTATGAAAATTCGTTTGACAGGATTAGACATCAACTTCTCCGATTTTATTATTGAATCTCTTGTTGGAATGACTCCCAGCTTCTCTGTAAATATCTTCATCCCTTTTCCAAGCAAAAACTCCATCGCTTTGAAAGCAGCATCTTTATTCTTGGATGTCCTTGGGATCGCGTAGCAAACCGTATATATCATTGTGGCTCGCTTTCTGTTCATCGGAAGAGGAGCAACGCCAAAGTCCACCTGAGGATATTCTTCCTTTAAAAAGCTGTATGCCCATGGTCCACTTTCGATCATAGCAACTTTTTCTTTTCCAAATTCGTCCCCAAGCCATCCGGCTCCGACATCTTGTGGAGATACCGCAACTTTGTATTTCGTGTGTAGATCGAAATAAAATTTGATTGCCTGTATATCTTCTGGATCGCCAAGAGCCGTGCTGAGATTAGGATTTACAAGCTTTCCGCCATTTTGGTAAATGAATGGCAGGACACGGTTAAGAGCATTGCTATATAATCCAAGGCCGTAAACGCCGTCTTTAGGATGAGAGAGTTTCTCCGCGGCATCGAGCAAATCACGCCAAGTCCAGTTGGATGTTGGATAGGCAACATGATATTTGTCGAACAACTTTTTGTTGTAGAAAAGTACAAGTGTTGAGAAATCTTTCGGGAAGCCATAGATACGCCCATTGTACTCAAATGGTTTTAGAAGAGAAGGGCTGAAATCGGAGACGGGAAAATTGTACTTTTTGACGAAGAAATTAAGAGGATATATAGCACCCGAACGTATAAATTGCTGAGCGTAAGATGAATCAAGGTAAAAAATATCTGGTGCGTTTCCTGCTGATAGCTCACTCGTGAGTTTAAGTGTATAATTACCAGCAATTGGTTGATATTTCAGTTCAATCTGCCCAGCGTATTCCTGGTTGAAAGCGTCAACTACGGCTTCCATCGCCTTTTGCTCAACAGGAGATGAAACCCATCCGCCAAGTGTAACAACCGTTGTGGCAAAAGCAGCCGCAAAGAGTGCGACTATCATGCCAATTACCAAAATCCATTTTCTCATTGCTGATCCCTCCTTAAAATTTTAGAAATTACAAACCCAGCGCCGACCGACCAGAGCTGGGGAGAACACGCAACTGGGTACGGTATTATCCTGCCATCAGAGCGGTCATTTCCTCCAAAAAGTTCTGGAAGACGCCAATCAAAATACTCAGCAGCATCGAGTAAAGCGCTCGAAAGTTTTCGAGCCATATCAAAAAAGCCTTGCTTCTCCATTCCCATTAACACGATCGAATTGTCATGAGGCCAAACCGTTCCGTTATGGTAGGAGATGGGATTATATGCACTCATGAGCGAAGACATCGTTCTTATTCCCCATCCTGTAAACATATCCGACCTCATAAGTCTTTCGGCTACTATTTTTGCCCTATCATCATCAATGATGTCACTTATAAGACAGTGACCGGGATTGGAGGTTATGGAATTCACCTGCTCTCCACTTCCATCCAAGGCAAGCGCAAAAAAATTCTCATTTTTCATCCAAAAATCCTCGTTGAAGTGTTCTTTAAGTCTCCTTGCACTTTGCAAATACATTTGGGATCGCTCATCGTCGTAGAAACTGATCAAAGTTTTGTAGGCCTCGTAAAGATATACTTGAACTTCTACAAGAGCAATTGGCGGTTCTGCCATCCTTCCGTTTTTGAAAACGATCGAATTACCAGAATCCTTCCATCCTTGATTTGAAAGGCCATCTTTTGATTTTGACTTGTAGGTAAGATAACCTCTCTTGCTAACATTCTGAACCAAAAATTCTGCTGCAAGATTGATGGACTCTTCCAATTCTTTGAATATAGATGTTCCATAGTGTTTTGCATATTCGCCTATAACCATTAAGAAAAGAGGAGTAGCATCGACACTACCATAATAAGCACCGAACGGGATCTTTCTGGAAAGAGAAAGTTCCCCTACCCTGATCTCATGAACTATTTTTCCGGGTTTTGCGTCGGCACGTTCATCTTCAATTTTTGCTTGCGTTACAGCAAGAATTTTCAATATGGTGTGAGCGATCTCTGGGTATATTTCCATAGTCTGAAGAGCAAAAATCAGAGAATCTCTTCCAAATATGGTTGAAAACCAGGGAAGTCCCGCTGCAGGAAATGCTCCATAGTTGGTTTTTAAGAGAAGCATTTTAAGATCCTCGACAGATCTTTTAACGAGTTGTTCAACTTTTCCACCAAACTGTGGAAGAGAAATGCTTGGTAATTTGTTGGAGCATCCTTCAAAAATCGAACGTTCAACAGAATTTCCCTTGAAAGTTATAGTGGGAATGAAAGAAGTATTCATTTTTTCTTTTGCTTTGGAACTCACATGAATTTTCTTGCGAAGAGGTCCTTTCATCTTTAAGAAGTAATCTGCATTTTCCGTCTCGCGCAATACTATTTTATTTTCCTTTGAAGAGGACAAAGTGTTAAATTTTTTAGTTTTTAGCCGCTTACCTCTGATTTCAAATATATCGTCAAATGTGTAATCGATTACAAAAGATACCTGAAATTCTATGTCAAATGGAGAATAATTAAGAAATTCTGATTCAACGGTAAACACATCATCTTTGATTTTATATGAAAGCACGTATAACAGATCGTTATCAACAGAATTAGAATTGGCCTTTGATGTGAACCAAAAGGATATGGAGTCTGTTTTTTTCTCTTTAACGCCTAAAAAAGACAGTTCTTTGGAAATATGCGGAACGATCTTGCCGATAAATCGTGTGTCCATAAAATATAGTCCTTGAACATCACCTCCTACGAATCCATCCTCTCCAATTAATGCCATAAGATTTCCAGATTTTATGGTGTGCAACTTTTAACCCTCCCTGGAAGTTGATTGTCTGATTACCAATGATACGTCAAAAACTTTCGAAGTCGCATTTCTTCCATTCATCACGTCAACGAGCGTAGAAGCTGCGGCTTTTCCTATATCTTTTATTGGCTGCTTAACTGTTGTCAAAGTAGGACTTACCATAGAAGCGATCGGCACATCATCAAATCCAACAACCGGAATATCTCTTCCCACACGTATTCCGGAATCTTTAAGTGCTTTTATCGCGCCTGTAGCCATGAAATCACCAGAAACAAAAATACCATCAAATTTTATCTGGCCTATAGAAGACTTTACGATTTCATAACCATTTTTCATGTCTGAATCGCTTTTAACGTAGATAATAAGTTTTTTATCGACTTGAACACCGAACTTTTTATGGGCCTTGAGGTAACCATTAAGTCTATACCTGGAAGCAGAATGACCTTTTGGCCCGTTTATGAAAAGCACTCTTTTACATCCTATCTTAAAAAGATGTTCTGTAGCTATCATGCCACCTTTCACATTATCGGAATCGACGTAGAGATAGTCTTCATCTAAGCTTGGACGCCCAACCACAACGAAAGGAACCTTGTACTTCTTGAGAACGGGGATTCTTTTATCATTATCCATTACATCAAAAAGCACTACGCCACCAACTACTTTTCTTTCAAAGGCACGCAAGTGCGAGCTTATATCATCTCTGGAATCAGTTGACATTACCATAACCAAATGATAATCGGTTCCGGAAAGCGTTTGACCCATACCACGTATAAATTCCGAGAAATATGGAAAAGTTATAAAATAGTCAACGTCATGAGATATAACCAAGCCTATACCCCTGCTAAAGTTTGTTCTTAAACTTTTTGCAGAGTAATTCGGAACGTACCCCAAAGTTTCAACGGCTCTCAAGACTTTCCAGCGCGTTTCCTCTGTCACTTTATCAGAATTGTTAAGTACTCTTGAAACTGTTGCTACAGAAACTCCTGCTGTTCTAGCAACATCTTTTATACTAAAATTCAACTGTACATCACCTGATTTTTATGTAATCGATTACATTATAATATTTCAAAACATATTTGTAAAACTCGTTTTTAACCTTTTTCAACCAATTTTGGATGATTTTCAGCGCTTAAAATAGAAACAGAACAGATTCCTTTGGATATCTCCATTTTGCTCAGATTTTCATGACGTAAAGTAAAAGTCTGGAGGTTAAAAAGAGAAAAAGGCTCCCTTCAATTTATGCAGACAAAAAAGATCATTTTGGCGAGGCTTCAAAAATAACCCTACTGCTTGAAAAGCGACATTCAGGATGCCAAAGAGTGTCGTTATTCAAAAATGTTATCCACACGATCTCGAAAAAGAGTTGGTTTTTGGGAATCGGATCCGAGTGTTGACTCAGTTAGAAAGTTTACTGAGTTTCTTATGCTTACAACACTTCCAAACTGATATCCAATGATTCAACATGGGTCGTTAATGCGCCAATAGAAATTACATCCACACCAGTTTTGGCAACTTCTCTTATGTTTTTTTCTGTTATGCCCCCTGAAGCTTCTACAATGGCACGACCATTTATGTAGTTTACAGCGTCAAACATTGTCTTTGTATCCATGTTGTCAAGCATGATTATATCTGCTCTTGCTTCAACCGCCTCTTTGACTTCAGCCATGTTTTCTGCTTCTACCTCAATTTTAACAGTATGGGGAATTTTAGATCTGAGGGCATTGACTGCTTTCAATATACCACCGGCTGCGATGATGTGATTATCCTTGATCATAACAGCATCGTACAAGCCCATTCTATGGTTGTAACCTCCTCCAATTGCAACAGCATATTTTTCCAATATTCTAAGAGTGGGAGTGGTTTTACGTGTATCAGTAACACGAACGGGAAAATCTTTAACAAGTGTAACACAGTGATGAGTTTTTGTTGCTATCCCAGACAACCTCTGCAAAAAATTAAGCGCAACTCGTTCACCTTTAAGAATAGCTTTGGTAGAGCCTCTCAGTTTTGCGACTTTATCACCAGCTTTAACTTTATCGCCATCTTTGAATAACGGTTTAAACTCTATGTGTTGATCAAAGTGCTTAAAGACCATTCGTGCCACATTCAATCCGGCGATGATTCCTTTTTCTTTAGCCAGGACAAAAGCCTCGCTTTGGTGATCAGCTTCGATCAGATTGTCAGTAGTAACATCCCCCATTCCTATATCCTCCAAAATAGCCTTTCGAATGATTTCATTCACTAATTCATCATTCCAGTACATATTTCTCCCCCTTTGAGACTATTTGTACTATATGCGCATTAGCCCAATCATTATTTGATCGCGGGTAATCAATTCGGAAGTGCGCGCCTCTGCTTTCTTTTCGCAAAATGGCAGCTCTTGCGATCAGAATTCCCACCGTTATCATATTTTTTAATTCCCATAAACTTTCATTGACATATTTACTATCAGAGATCAGTTTCAATTTTTCTTGCAACCAATCAAGTAACTCTTTTAAATCACCTTCGTTTCTTTTAATACCTGCTTGGTTCATCATCTTCTTTCTTAACTTTTCTCTTATGCTTTTCAAGTCTAAAGAGGGTGAACCGTAGGATTTTATAAGTGGAATTGCAAGATCATCTGCTCCATAATTTCTTCTGATTTTTTCCGCTTTGATCGCTTGATAAACTCGATGGGCAAAAACAAGACCTTCAAGTAGAGAATTGCTCGCCAAACGGTTGGCTCCGTGTACCCCTGTGCAGGCAACTTCACCACAGGCGTAGAGATTTTTCAAACCTGTTCTCCCAAAGGTATCTGTTTTGATCCCACCCATCATGTAATGTGCAGCGGGTACAACCGGTATCCACTCTTTTCGCATGTCAAATCCCTGATCCTTTAAAGTTCGGAAAATGGTGGGAAAACGGTGTACGATGTAGTCTGGATCAAGTTGGGTAGCGTCTATCCATACATATGGTTTGTCCCCTTGTGCGATTTCATCTGAAATAGCTCTTGCCACAATATCCCTTGGGGCAAGTTCAGCTAATTTGTGGTAGGATGGCATAAATCTTTTTCCCCTGCTGTTGCGCAACACAGCACCTTCGCCTCTGACACTTTCTGATATTAAAAAAGAGAGATTACCAGGATTGTACAAAGTTGTAGGATGAAATTGAAAGAATTCCATATCCATAATTTCAGCTCCGACTCTGTAAGCTGTTGCTATTCCATCGCCAGTAGTAACATCTGGGTTAGTGGTGTTTTCGTAAATCTGTCCACAGCCGCCACTGGCCATAATAATAGCGAACGCTTGATAAACTT
>WFSH01000188.1 GCA_015486145.1 Mesoaciditogaceae bacterium | reverse complement strand
GAATTCAAGAGTATCGACTATTCCACTGTGGTAGTCATGCGTGACCCAACGCCGATTCAAAAGACAAAGTGCCTTGTTCATTTCCAAAATCATTTCTATGATCGAAACATTTAGAATGCTCGCATCACTTCTTGCTTTGCACGATAAAATCCTACCGTACGATTCAAATACGAGAGAGGGCAATATTTTTTCGAGAAGTGCTCGGAAGTTTTCACTTGGGACAGAAAGCCCTTTTTTTATCAAACCTTTTACCATTTCTCGGTCTCCACGGATGATTTTTAAAATTTGCAGCGTTCCCATCCAAAATGGCCAATCTACCGTCGGCGTTGTGAGAACCGTTTCCAAATCTTCCATTTTTAGAATACGGAGTCCAACTACCGTGCCTTTGTAAAGAAAGCTCTTTTCTTCTATTTTGTTGTCGTTGTTCACAATGAAAAGCATGTCTAAATCCGACCACTCCACGTCTTCACCGCGAGCCGTTGAACCGTAAATTCCGCTTAAAATCACGTCTTTTCCGTGATTTTCAAAAAATTTGTCGCTCACGCTTTTAGCAAGCGAAATTCTTTCAACGTGATCCATGAACTTTTCTCCCTTTCTTTTAATCCAAAACGATCGTGTTTGATGTGGTATACATGCATATATTGGTAAACATTAATTTTTACCATAAAAACCATTGTTTACCAAGTATACCTACAATTCCACCGCTTTGTATCTCGCATTCATTTTTTCGCGCTCTATCCCTATGTACCTCAAAGTAACCTCTGGACTGGAATGGTTGAGCATTTTCTGAAGCATGGCGATGTCCGTTCCCCTTTTGTACTGGTGATATCCAAAGGTTTTTCTCAAAGTATGAGTACCGACGTTTTGTTCGATTCCTGCCATTTTACAGTATTTGTTTATGGATTGCCACGCGGCCACACGACTGATGGGACGAGTTTCGCCACTTACCTTCTTCTTTCGACTGATGAAGACAAATTCGTTTGGATTATGTGAAGATGCGTTTTGCACGTACATTTCCACCGCTTTTTTCACCGCTCCATTCAGCGGAAATCTCTTCGTCTTTTTCGTTTTCTTCTCTTTTACCGTTACCTCGTCACGAACACTTCCGTCTTTACGAACGAGATCTCTCCATCTCATGGCGAGAATATCGGATATTCTTAAACCGGCATTTATTCCAAGCGTGAACATCAGAAGATCACGGAAGTTTCCATCTTTTATCATCAGCCTTTTAACCCTTCGTATCTTCTTTATATCCTTTATGGGATTTACCTCTTTCAAGATAACTCCTCCTTACGTCATGACATTTTGGTGTCAAACGGGAAAAAATCTCTTCTCACAACATCATTTGAAAAGTTTTCCAAAAGGTTTGGCAGTTCCGCAACGTTTTTTATCCTCACTCCCGGCCATTGCTTGTAATATCCAAAAGGATCGAGATGAACTGCAGGTATACCCACGGCGTTTGCGCCGAACACGTCTATGTAAAAGATATCACCAATAAAAAGCGAATTCTGCGGCTCCATATGTAACTCATTGAGTGCCAATTTGTATATTCGTGGGTCCGGTTTGGAAAAACCCACTATGTACGAGTCGTAAACTTTATCAAAATACTCTCTCAAACCAACCTCTTTTATCATACTTTCAACGCGTCCATCCGAATTGGAAATCACCGACATGGAATAACCGCGTTTTTTGAGTTTCTCAAGTGTTGGCTTTGCCCAATTGAAAGCGTACGACCACAACCCCTTCTCTTTGTCTTCTTTCACCGTGAGGTTTACCAATTCGTCCATGATTTCCTCGCGTACGTTAAACTTTGAGAAAAGCCATTTTGCAAAGCCAGATAATCCTCCATTCCACCACGGATCGTCCTCACCGTTTTTTAAGGCCACATCTATTTTGTAGTTGGCCAAAGAAAAAGCTTCGAATATTTCAAAAGATTTTACATCTATTCCCTTTGAAGACAGAAGTGATGATAACCAATCAAAGTTTGGAAACAACAGAGTACCACCTGCATCAAAGAAGATGTACGGTTTCATGGTTTACCTCCTGAATTCAGCTCTTTCAACGCTTTTTCTATTCTCAAAAGTCCTTCTTTTAAAACCGAACGAGGCGTGGCAATGTTGAGCCTCTGAAATCCACTTCCTCCAGGTCCGAAAATGTATCCATCATCGAGAGCGACTTTGGCCTTTTCCAGCATAAGTGTTCTCAGTTCCTGATCGTCCATCTTTAAAAAATTGAAATCAAGCCACACCAGATAGGTTCCTTCTGGTTCCACAACTCGAACCTCTGGCATACGTTCATGCACAAATTTTTTTAAAAACTCCAAATTTTCCTTCAAATAGTCTAACAGATCTTCGAGCCACTCTTCGCCCTCTTTGTAAGCGGCTTGAGAAGCCGTTATACCAAAAACGTTTCCTATTCCCAAACCCATACTTTCGAGCATTGTGGAAAAATCTTTTAACATCTCCTCGTTTGATATGATCGTCATTGCCGTGTTCAAACCCGCTATGTTGAAAGTTTTGCTTGGTGCCATAAACGTTATCGTTATTTCTGAAAAGTCTTTCAACGAAGCGATCGGGATGTGCTTGTAATCTTTGTACACGATATCGGCATGTATTTCATCTGACGCGATGACAATGTCATGCTTTTTGCATATGTTCCCAACTCTTTCAAGTTCTTCTTTAGTGAAGACCCTTCCCGTGGGATTTTGAGGATTGCAGAGGAGTAACATTTTTGTTTTATCACTTATTTTCTTTTCCAAATCGTCGAAATTCATCGTGTACCGATGCCCTTCAAATTTAAGGGGATTGAACACCATTTTCCTATTCAACCCCTTCACCGTCCTAAAAAATGGGTAATAAACGGGTGGCTGCAAAACAATTTCGTCTCCCGGTTTGGTAAAAGTCAAGATCGCCAGTGCTATGGCAGAGACAACACCTGGTGTGGCCACGATCCAACCTT
>WFSH01000187.1 GCA_015486145.1 Mesoaciditogaceae bacterium | reverse complement strand
GTGCAATCTTGCTCTGTTCTTTCACATCTTGTATGGCGTCTTCATATGTTTTGACGAAGGCTTCAAGGGGTGGTAAAAACGAAAAAACAAAATCAAAGTATGCTCGACATTCATAATTGAATACTTCACTTTTTTAACACATCTCATGCCTCTCTTCACAGCTATCACTTTAGTCGTGTAAGTGAAAGAGACATCTCTCTTGGCTTTTGTCTTGGTTATGAAAATGGTCATTCCGGCCACCGAGCCGGAATCTTGTTTTGAGGGTGCCTGTTCTTTTACTTGATAACAAGGTGTTTTTGAATGACTTTATTCAAACTTACAAGAACAGAATAGAGATTTGTCATGTTTTATCCACACAAAAATGAAGAGAATCCAATTGTTTGGATTTATGACTGTTTGACATATATTTAAAGTATATGATATAATTTTTACACATTTTTCATCCAACAACAAAGGAGGGATTTCCGATGAAAAAAAGTTTGGTTGCTCTCGCAATTGTAACTGTCTTGGTGGGAGGTATGGGATTTGGATTGATGATTGGCGTCACTTATGGAACATTCGGAAACAGTGCGATATCAATAGGGAAAGAACTTAGGCCCAATACTTTTGCGTACATAGGTATTTCGATTTTTCCAATTGGTGTTGAAGTAGGTGGCGGTACAAAACTTGGAAATATATACGCTACAGATTTTGGAACAACGACAGAAAACAAAAAGATTGGTAAACTTGAAATAAACTACGGGGCAGTCGCTTCTGGAAGTGCAGAGTTTTGGGGTGAATACTCTGCTTTTGGAGCCTTTGTAGGCCCTGCATTGTTCGTGAACTTTGAAAGTCAATTACCGGGTCTCAAAGGAAAGGTAGTTTCGTACATAGCGCCGGGAGTGGCTTTTAAGTTTGGAACTTATAGCCATCCCATCGAAGCTGATTTGACTTCGGGGTTTTTCTATTATTTTTAGAACACTTTAAATGGCAATCAAATGGCGATAAAGATCACAATGATAATGCCATCTTTTTTGAGCGTTGATTTAATCCCCCGCGTCATTTTGAAGAAATCTCTTCAAAATGGCGTTTTTTTTGGACACCTCACACGTTTGCAACCTTTTGCGAAAAGTGATACCATTGTTTTATAATTGAACTCGGTTCTTATCCTGATGGTTTTAGATGTTGTCACGATTTTTCACAGTGGAATGGATAAAAGAGTAAAGCCGGTTCTGACGGGAATTCGAAAAATTACACTCACCGCTTGAAAAGTGGTACTAAAATGTCAGAGAATATCGTTATTTAAAAAGTGTTACCCACATAATCTCAAAGAGATCCACTTTATCCGTGAAAAATAGAGGGAGGAGAAATCAATGAATTGGATGAAAAGTCAGTTAAAGCAAGGGGTACTTGGTTCTGGATGGAAGAACATGGTTATAGCGGCTTTGCTCATAGTTGCGCTTCACTTCACCGATGAGATTTATGCCGTACTGAATCATGGACCCAACTTGATCTTTATGAAGTCGTATTTTGATACTCTAATACCAGTAATTCCGCCGTTCATCATTCCGTACGATTCTCTTCAATATTTCATCTACGCATCGTTGATACTTTTTCTGGCCTTTAGGATACGCATTTTCAAATCGGCCGCTCTTTCAATGATACTCGTTTGGTTTGTCAGTTACACGTTTTATTTTTTTGCACAGTCGTTCGTTATGCGTCCACATTTGACGGGAAATGATCCGTTTGTTAAAATGATTTTAGCAGTTTACGCAAGTGATCATCCGTACAATGACTTTCCAAGTTTGCATACTTCTCTCTCAACTTTAATGGCCTTTCATTGGATCAAAATCGACAAACGTATAGGAGTGCCGGTGGCAATTTGGGCCGCTTTGATCGTTGCTTCAACGGTTTTTGTGAAACAACACTATCTGTCTGATGTGATAATTGGTCTTGGGCTCAGTTTTGCAGTTTCAAGGCTCTTCCTCAAATACGTTGCAAAGGAGCCTATTTGAACGCGCTTCTCTTCAAATCAATCATCATTTGCGCCTGATAGGAATCTTGATTTATCAAGCATATTTCAGTTTGGGTTGAAGATGGCCTTTGCAATAAATAATCGCCTGCAAAGATTTTTGGTTGACTCTGAGATCCCTTTTTAGCATGTGCTCTCTTGACGAGGTTGGTATAATGTAATTGAGGTGATAAAAATGAGGAATGTGTTCATGTTGACCATTATTTTATTGCTTTTATTGACGTCCGTATTTGCCTCTATGCAAATTGTTGTAACCATACCTCCACTTAGCTATGCAGTTCAACGTATTGGTGGAAATCTGGTGAGAGTCGTGGAACTGCTTAAACCTGGGGATGATCCTCATAATTATACCCTCAGTCCCAGACAAGTGATTGAGATATCAAAGGCTGAAGCCTTGATCGATCTTGGTTTAGGGGAAGACAAGTGGATAGCTCAGAGAATCAAAGCCATAAGTCCTTCGGTGAAGGAGTTCAATTCCACAAAAGGGATGGAACACTTTTTGATTGGTGTTAAGGATGCGTACAATCCTCACGTTTGGCTTGATGTGAAGTTGTACGAGTTAATGTGCATCAACATTTACAGTGATCTTGTGAAACTCGATCCCAACGCCCAAAAGATTTTCTCATACAATTTGGGGAGTTTTTTGATGGAGCTTAACATTCTTGACAATCAAATAAGAGAAGAACTTAAACCATATCATAATAAACCCTTTGTTGCTCAACACCCTGCTTGGTTGTATTTTGCGCGTGCTTACGGTCTTGGGAAAGAATACTCTCTCGAGAATGATTCTGGTCAAGTGTTGAGTCCTGAGAAATATCAAAATGTCATTGAGGCCATGAAGCGTTATAAAATTGATTCGATCATTGGTGATCCGGTGACTCCAGCGAGAATTACAGATACGTTGGCAAGGGATATGCACGCCAAAATTGTGGAAATAAATCCCATTTTTATGGACAATTACTTTGAATTGATGAAAAGTATAACGAAAAAGTTCGTAGAGGCTTTTAAATGAATGATGGGTTCTTGACCATTGACTCGGTGACCGTTCGGTACGATCATTATGTTGCCATTTCTAAAATATCCACAAAACTCGCTCTCGGTAAGTTTCACGTCATCATGGGTCCAAATGGGGGTGGGAAAACCACGCTGATCAAGGCAATAGCCGGTTTGGTGGCTTACGAAGGGCGAATAGAGATGGATGGCTTGGATATGAAGAAATATCTAAAAAAGCATCCAATAGGTTACTTGGCACAGCGGGGTGCACAGTTCCAATCCTTTCCGTTAACGGTTTATCAAGTGGTGGAGATGGGACGTTATCGCTTTAAAGAATCAAGAATGGTTAGGAAAGAACACGTGATGCGATATCTGCAAGAAGTTAAAATGACCTCACTTGCCAAACGGCCCATAAGTGAGCTCAGTGGTGGACAGCAGCAAAGAGTTTTGATAGCACGAGCTTTGGCAACCGAATCGAAACTTATGATAATGGATGAACCCTTAACGGGTATGGATCCGCGTTCTCAATCAAAATTTTATGAGATGATCGAACGAATCAAAGAAGAACATTCCTTGACGATCATCATGTCCAGCCACGATATAGGTTTTACAACAGCGTATGCCGAAAATGTTTTTTGCATCAACAAACGTCTCGTTCCACACAGTGAAGCGGCTAAGCTGCTCAAGGAACCAGAAATAAGAAAATTATACGGACCAAACATTCACCTTGTAGAACATCATCATTTGTCATCTGGAGAAGAAGAGGATGTTTGAATTTCTGAGTTTGACGTTTATGCAACGTGCACTTTTGGGTGGAGAACTCATAGCTGTTGTAGCCGGCATTGTGGGCCCTATATTGCTATTTCGAAAAATGTCTTTTACAAGTGTGGGAATATCCCACGGGGCTTTTGCAGGTATCGCTTTGGGAATTCTCATTGGAGTTTCTCCCATGTGGGCTGCCATAGCGTTTGCAATGGGAATAGGGTTGCTTATAGGCTTTGTCAGCAAAACTGGAAAAATCTCGGAAGATGCGACGATAGGAACTTTTTTTGCTTTTTTTATGGCGTTGGGTATATTCTTGATAGACATATCCAAGGGATATCACGTGGATGTGATGGGATATCTTTTTGGTAACTTGCTTGCCATATCATCGAGTGATGTTTATTTTGCCGCGATCGTTTTGCTTATCACTGTTTTTTGGTATCTTTTCAGAGGCCGAGCCACGGTTTATTCAACATTCGACGAGGATTTTTCCAGAATAGTTGGAATTCCCGTAGACGTTGATTATTATTTTTTCATGCTCGTTGTATCGTTAGTGACAATTATTGCGGTGATGTTTGTTGGTGTAGTCTTGGCAAGTTCTATCATGATAGCTCCCTCCGCTGCATCTAAGATGTTATCTAAGAAGTTTTCAAACGTGGTTTTGTTTTCAATTTTGTTTGGAATGGTGGCAGTTTTTGGCGGGATAGCATTCTCTTTTTACACCAATATCCCCTCCGGTCCTTCTGTGGTATTCTTTATAACTGCCATATTTGCAATATCGTTGGGAATAAAATGGTCAAGAAATTTTGTCAAATCTTAGAAGGAACACACAAAAATGGTATAATTTCTTGAACTTACGAGTAAGTTGAAGGGAGAGCTTTCACAAAGTGCTGAAAAGAACCCATAAATTAGATGAAATAGACGATTCTTTGATCGGGGAAAAGGTGATCATTAACGGTTGGATCGATCGTATGAGAAATTTGGGAGGTATTGTGTTTTCATGGATTCGTGACCGTTATGGATTGGTACAGGTGGTGTTTGATCCTCAAAAAGCGGTGTACGAAAAAGTTAAAAGATTGTCCAACGAGTATGTCGTGGCGATAGAGGGTATTGTAAGGGCAAGACCAGAAGATGCAAAAAATCCAAAATTAAAAAGCGGAAATGTGGAAATTTTAGCGGAGGAATTGGAGATTCTTGCGGAGGCGAAAACTCCTCCAATATACATCAATCGAGAAGAAGGCAACGAAGAGATAAGACTCAGATACAGATATTTGGATTTGAGGCGTTCAGCTCTTCAGCGCAATCTTATCTTTAGACATAAAGTGGCACATTTTATCAGGCAGTACATGAATTCAAAGGGTTTTATAGAGATAGAAACTCCTTATTTAACTAAATCCACACCCGAAGGAGCCCGCGATTTTCTGGTACCGTCCCGTTTAAAAAGGGGAAGTTTCTACGCGCTCCCTCAATCGCCGCAAATTTTCAAGCAGCTCCTCATGATAGCTGGTTTTGATCGTTATTATCAAATTGTGCGGTGCTTCAGGGATGAAGATCTGAGGGCAGATAGGCAACCGGAGTTTACTCAAGTGGACCTTGAAATGTCTTTCGCAGATCAATCTGATGTGCTGAATTTTGTAAGTGGCCTTGTAAAAGGTTTATATGAGAAACTCATGGATGTAGATGTGAAAGAAATACCGATTGTGAGTTACTCAGAAGCGATGGAAAAATATGGAAGTGACAAGCCAGATTTGAGGTTCGGTATGCAATTGCAAGATTTGACTTGTGAAAAATTCGCGAATGAATTGAGTTTTCTTGCCCCATCAGAGGGTGAAGCGTTGAAATTCATCAAGATGGAATCGAATGTGAGTTTTTCAAGAAAAGTACTTGATTCTTACGCAAATTCGGCAAAAAGCAAGGGGCTCAGACTTGGTTGGATGAAAAAATCAAATGATGCTTTGTCGGGAAGTGTGGCAAAGATTTTCAAAGGTCTGGAAATAGATTTGAACCTTAAAAATGATGAGTTGGTAATTTTGTGTGCGGGTGAACGCCAGGCGGTTAACAAGTTTTTGGGAGAAGTGAGGCTTGATGTCGCCCAAAAGGCAAATCTTGTGAATGGAAAGTCGAACAAAATTCTATGGGTTGTGGATTTTCCAATGTTTGAATGGAATGAAGAGGAAAAGAGATATCAGGCTCAACATCATCCGTTTACCATGCCGTACCTTGAAGATTTGGAGAAATATCCGGATGATCCCTCAAAGATTCGAGCTCATTCTTACGATCTCATCATCAACGGATGGGAAATGGGAAGTGGTAGTGTAAGGATTCACACAAAAGCTCTTCAAGAAAAGGTGTTCAAACTCATAGGAATTTCTGAGAATGAAGCCAAGGCCCGTTTTGGTTTTTTTCTAGAAGCTTTTGAGTATGGAACGCCACCTCATGCAGGATTTGCCATAGGATTTGATAGGCTAATCGCCGTCATGACTAAATCGTCATCTCTGAGAGATGTGATCGCTTTCCCCAAAACTACGAGCGGTACCGATCTTATGGTTGATGCACCTTCCACTGTTTCCAAGGCACAGCTCAAAGAACTCGGAATAAAGTTGGAGGTTGATGAATGATGCAAAATTTTTCGGTGGAAATAAAAAAAATGGACGATTACATCTCTGTCGTGCTAAGGGGTGAATTGGATGCATACCATTCTATCGAATTTAAGGAGAAAATGTTAGAAACTGTTAAAAGTGATAGAAAGTGGATTCTGATAGATATGAGGGAACTCTCCTACATAGACAGTGCTGGCCTTGGAGCACTCGTTTCACTTTTGAAGCATTCTTCGGAAAATTCGAAAGAGCTGAGAATTTTCGGTTTGAGAGGTAACGTGAAGAAAATTTTTGAGTTGACAAAACTCAACAGGGTTTTTAAAATTTTTGACACGATAGAAGAAGCGAAGGCATGATATACATTACCATTGATGGACCGGCAGGTTCGGGAAAATCTTCTGTTTCCCGAGAACTGGCAAAAAAACTTGGTTTTAAGCATCTCGACACAGGGGCTCTTTATCGGGCGGCCACATTTCTTTGGATAAAATCCCGAAAGGAATTGGCATCTCAGGAATTTTTGAAAATGGTAAAGAGTGCCAATTTCTACCTTTCCGGTGATTCAACGTTGTATATGAACGGAAAGCCTCTTGGTGAGGAGATCAGAACCGTGAAAGTTGGGAAAGTAGTTTCAAAGGTGGCGGAGGTTCCAGAAATTCGGGAAATTATAACCCAAAAAGCACGAGAGATCGCAAATGGAAAACGTATCGTTGTGGAAGGAAGAGATATTGGAACGGTTGTTTTGCCCAGCGCATGCGTGAAAATTTTTCTCACCGCTTCTGTGGATGAAAGGGCGCATAGGAGATATGAAGATTACAAATCAAGAGGTGTCAGTGTAAGATTTGAAGAGGTCGTCAAAGAGATAGAACTCCGGGATAAAATAGATTCAACCCGAGAAGTGGCGCCATTGAAACCCGCAAAAGATGCCATTATATTCAGTACCGATGGATTCACATTTGAAGAGGTTGTGAGTAAACTGTACAGTCTCATCGTGGAGAAGATGAAACAATGCTAAAAATAGAGGTTGCGAGAGATATTGGTTTCTGTTTTGGCGTAAAACGCGCGGTGGAGATTGTGGAGAATTTACTTTTAAGCGGTGAGAATGTTTACGTAACCGGTGATTTGATTCATAATGAAAATGAAATGTTTCGATTAAGATCCATAGGGTTGAAATCTTTCGACGTGTTTGATGAATGGCCAGATATTTCTGAATCGACAGTTGTTATAAGAGCACATGGAGTCCCTTTGGATATTCTGAGAGAATTGCGAAAACGTGCCAAAAAAGTTGTAAACGCAACATGTAGAGTTGTCAGTGCTGTGGGAGATCTTATAAAAAAAGAAAAAGCTGAGGGATTCGAGATTTTTCTTTACGGACGTGAAGGCCACGCTGAAGTGGAATATCTCAAAAGTGTTGTTGGAGATTTAAAAGTGGTGAATCAAAAACACCCAAATGTTGCTTTTTCTTCAGAAAAGATCGCGTTGTTTTCTCAAACGACGATGGGTGTTGATGGATTCAAAGAAATTTCAAAAAAATTCTTGGATATGGGGAAAAATTTTTCTTCATTTCACGTCTACAACACCATCTGTGCAGTTACTTTAGAGAGGGAAAAGGAGGTGAAAGAATTAGCAAGATCCAACGATTTGTGTTTAGTCGTGGGAGGAAAGAAGAGTTCTAATACCAAAAAGTTGTACGAGATTGCGAAGAGTTTAAACGAAAATACTTACATGATTTTAAACGTGTCCGAAATCGACGAAAAGTGGTTTGAATCTATCGAAAGTGTGGGAATCTGCAGTGGAACCTCAACCCCTATGAGAATAATAGATGAGATCAAAAAGAGGTTGAGTGAATTTAAAAACTGAAGGAGGTGTGCCCACTTTACGAAAGTGGGGAAAAAATGGAAAACAGCGAAAAGTTCGAAAAAGAAACTAACGAGGAACTCGAAGAGTACTTACAAAACAACGAGAATTTGGGAACTCCGCGACCTGGAGAGGTTCGAAAGTGTACGGTAATTCAAATTGGACCTGAATACATGATAGTTGACGTTTCAGCTAAAACGGAGGGAATGATAAACGTAAGAGATCTTGTAAAAACTCCGGAAAGTTACAAACCGGGAGATGTGATAGAAGCGATCGTGACGAGTTATAGGGGAGATGACGAGAGCAAGTTATATCTTTCAGAAAAGAAGTACGTAATGCGCCAACTTCTCAACGAGTTGAAAAAAGGTGGCAAAGGCACGATTGTAAAGGGTCACGTTGTGAGAAAAGTGCGAGGTGGCTACAACGTTGAAATAGGAGGTGCAATTTCTGCATTTTTGCCTGGTTCTCAGGCTTCATCTTTGAATTCAGTGGATCCTTCTAAATTGATAGAACAGGAATATGATTTTGAAGTCGTAACTTTTGAGCAACGCAAAAGGGGAAAAAGTTATAACATAGTACTTTCAAGAGATGCTTTGTTGAACAAAGAACGCGCTGAATTTTTGAACAGCATCCAAGAAGGGCAAAAAATCAGTGGAAAAGTCGACGAAATCACAGATTTTGGGGTCTTTGTTGATGTTGGTCCGATGACCGCTCTTCTTCCCAGATCTGAGATCAGCTGGGATAAAAATGTAAATATCAAGGAAAGATTTCATGTTGGAGATGAAGTTGAGGCTATGGTTATCTCCAAGGATCCCGAAAAGGGAAAAATGTCTCTAAGCACCAAACGACTCATACCCGATCCCTGGGAAAACATAGAAAGCAAATACCCCGTTGGAACTGTAACCGATGCAACTATAACGGGGATCGTGCCTTTTGGGGTATTTGTTAAGGTCGAAGAGGGAGTAAAAGGTTTGGTTCACGCGTCCGAAATATTTTATGATAATCATCGCAGAAATCTCAAAGACTACTTTGAAGAAGGACAAAATGTGAAAGTTGAAGTTATAGATCTCGACGTTCCAAAACGCAGAATCTCTTTCAGCATAAGGAAAGTTGAGGGTGATCCATGGGAAGGAGTTGAAGAGCGTCACCACGTTGGTGAAACGTTGGAATCAAAAGTTGTCAAGCTCTTGGACAACGGAGTTATTTTAGAGGTTGAAGATGGCGTATCTGGTTTTGCACACATTTCAGAGCTTTCTTGGAATTTTGTGAAAAAACCGTCTGATATTCTCAAAAAAGGACAAACGATAGATGTAAAGATACTCGAAATTGATCCCGAATCAAGAAGAATGAGACTTAGTATCAAACGCACGATGGAAGATCCATGGGAAAAATTGTCAAAAGAAGTTAAACCCGGTACACCCGTAGAGTGTGAAATAGTGAGTGTGAAAAATTCTGGAGCCATTGTCAAAGTCTTGGATTACGACGTCGAGGGTTTCTTACCGAGATCGCATTTTTCTGGAGAAATAGAAGAGGGAAAAACGGTTAAGGCTAAAGTGCATAAAGTGTCTTATAACCCGAAATTGGATGAGAGAGATATGGTTATAACTTTGAAAGACAATTTCAATTCTAAGAAGGAATCAAAGAAAAAAGAGGAGTCTTTTTTCAATTCCGGTCCCATGACCACTACCATAGGAGATATGGTGAATCAGAAGAGTGAAAAGCAGAAATGATTTACCGGTTGTAACCATTGCCGGGCGTAAAAATGTTGGAAAATCCAGTATTTTTAACAGACTTGTGGGATACAGAAGATCTCTGGTCGCCGATTACAAAGGTTTGACCAGAGATCCTGTGATTTTTGATACAAAGTTGAAAGACAGATTTGTGAGACTGGTGGATCTACCGGGCTATTTTGCTAAACCTTCTGACCAAATAGAGAGTGAGATGACTCGTGCTTTCAGAGAATGGATAAATGAGTCAGCGCTCGTGCTGTTTGTGGTAGATGGAAGGTCTGAAATAACGAGAGAAGACGTAGAAATTGCGGATTTGATAAGAAAGTCAGGTCGTCCATTTCTTTTTGTGGTCAACAAAACAGAGCACAAACCCGCTTACATGGCAAACATGTCGGAGATATATTCTATCTCCATGGGTGAACCGATTCTTGTGGCTGCAGAACATAATATGGGATTTGATTTGCTCGTGGATGAGATCGTTGGCAAATTGCCTCTGAACTACGAAAAAGTAGAAGTTCCATTGGCGCGAGTTGCGATCGTGGGAAAACCAAACGTGGGAAAGTCATCGTTGATAAATGCCATTCTTGGAGAAAAATTGTCTTTCGTAACTGATATACCAGGGACGACACGTGACACGATAGATGCAACTCTGAAATATAAAGATATCGAAATTGTTTTCATGGATACCGCTGGTCTGAGAAAGCGGAGAAGAGTTCAAAAGGGAACCGTTGAGTCCTTTAGTGGGGCACGTACGATACGTGCCATTCAAAACTCGGATGTTTGTGTACTCGTTGTGGATTCTTCTGAGGGGATCACGACTCAAGATCAAAAAATAGCCTCAACGATAAGTGAATATTCAAAAGCAGCTGTGATTGCCATGAACAAGTGGGATGTGGTAATACCAAATTTTGAATTTCAAGTGGCGGAAAAATTGTTTTTCATAAATTACGCCCCACAAATTTCAGTATCCGCCAAAAATTCTTGGAACGTTGAGAAACTGTTAGATGAGATCGTGAATTCTTACAACTCTTACAAGGCAAAAATTCCAACTTCGAAAGTGACTAAAGCTGCGACCGAGTTTTCTTATGATAGAATCATGCCATCCAAAAGGGGAAGTAAATTGAAAATCTATTACGCCACTCAGATTTCTTCAGCGCCTCCGCATTTCGTCATGTTTGTTAATTTTCCAGAACTTTTCAACGATTCCATGAAAAGGGCCCTCGTTTCTTTCATGAGAAGAAAGATACCAGAGCTTCGCTTATCACCGATACAAATTACGTTGAAAGCGAGAAGATAAACATGTTCTTGGACTTGCTCATGGTATTTATAGGATATTTCGTGGGAAGTATACCGTTCAGTTACATATTTCCAGCGCTTAAAGGGGTTGATGTCCGCAAAATAGGAAGCGGTAACGTTGGTGGAACAAACGCTTTGCGTGCTTCAGGTTCAGTGGTGGGAGCTCTTTCCATGTTGGCAGATATTTTGAAAGTGTTTGTAATAGTTGTTGTGGCACGTGCCATTGGCTTGGACAGTTTTTGGATGTACTTCACGGGAATTGCAGCGGTGGTCGGACATGATTATCCCGTTTATCTCAAGTTTGTCGGTGGTAAAGGAGTTGCCGGTAGCCTTGGATTTGTCTTTGCCGTTGTACCACTTATGGGACTGGAATTCATAGGGTTATGGCTTTTGTTAACGATCGTTACAGAATACGTTTCACTATCATCGATGGTGGGATTTTTGGCTTTGGTTTTGACGGCCGTCATTTTGAGGTGGTGGAATTTGTCATTCGTTCTTCTGATTTTGACGGTGCTTATCGTTTACAGGCACCATTCGAACATCCGAAGACTGGTATCCGGCAAAGAAAACAAAACAGATGTTGTAAAAGCCCTTAAAGGGCTCTTTAACGTTGGCGGTGATACAAAATGAAGAAAATGGTCTTCGTTTTGTGTTTTTTTGTGATGTTGATCTCAATGACGTACGCCAACTATATGGGTGCTTTTTCAGCCGCCGTGAAAGCTTGGAATCAAGGTAACACTGAGCAGGCTTTATCTTTGATGAACCTCACCATTTCTTCGACATTTAACGCTGCAGATGCCCCAAAACTGTGGTATTTCAGGGCAAGATTGGATCTTATGAAAGGCAAGATAAGCGATGCTCTGAAAGCACTTAACACGGCAAAAAACGTTTTCAAGCTCGAGCCAGTCTTCCATCTTTTGAAATTTCTTGCAAATGTTTCAAACCCTTCATTCGCTCCGATCACCGGAATTGACTATGTTGGCTCGATCAAAGGGTTTAACGGTGGTGAAATTTTTTACAGTCCCATTTCGGCGGCGATAAAACAGAATAGTTATTACGTACTTGACGCCGCGAACAGGTTTGTTGAGAAATTTGGTTCTGTCCAAAAACATTATACCTTGGGAGTAAACTCCACCCCAACGGCCATGATTTTCTCACAATCCGTGAACGCTTTTTTTGTTTCTTTTGAAAATGGCAGCGTGTACGAATACACATCAAATTTTTCCAGCAAAAAAAAGTTTGTGTCGCACCTTAATTATCCGGTAGTTTTCTGTTCGGATAACGCTGGCAGGGTTTACGTTGGTGAATATGGAAAAGATGCAATAGACATTTTCGAGTATGACGGTTCTTTGGAGAAAAGGCTTTCCCTTTTCAATAAGAGAGTTCATATTTTCAGTTACGCTAAAATTTTTGGCGATACACTTTACATCATGGATTTGACGAGTAAAGAAGTGAGAGAGTTTAACGTGGTAACTGGTAAAGAACTTTCTTCCGTTCCCTTTCCAAAAGATGTTGTGCCTTTCACATTTGAAGTGGTAAACGGAAGTGTTTGTTTCATAACTTCAAAAAGTTTTAGCGTTGGAGGTATAACATTTGGATTGACACATTCAAAATCTTCCTTCTCTTCAATTTTAAACGGTGAATTATTACTCACAACCGATCCCGTTTCAAATGAAGTGAACATCTATAAAATTTTCACGGAGAATCCTGTTATTTTTCCAATAATTGATGGCTTGTTTTTCAAGAACGGTAAAATTTATGTGAAATTCAGAATCGTGGATCCTGTAGATGGTTTTATCGAAAGTTCTTCGAATATAGTGGTGAAGAACGATGGATTTCAAACTCCGAACGATATTTCTTTTGTTTCACAAAAAGCCACCGTTTATGAATTTCCCCAGCTCAACGAATTTTTAAAGGTGGGACAAACTCACCCCAACATCATCATAAGTCGTGTTTCTTCTCTTTATGGGAAAGTAAAGGATTATTTTGCGCCAATTCTTTTGAACAACGTTGTGCTCTATCTCGTACGTGATGAAAAGCCAACAAGACTTGAAAAATTGCTCGTTCGTCTTACAAACGGAGCGATCATTTCAAAATCTGAAGTCGAATATGTAGAGAAGTTTTCAAAAATTAGACATTTTATGGAGTTTGTGGCCTCTTATCCAGTTGCGTTGCCAACCAATATTTGTGATGTTAGTGTAGGATACGGCGCAACTTCAGAACTCGTTGATACGGTTTATTATACGGCACAAAATATTTTAAAATGATGGAACACGAAAATGCTTCACCTTAAGTTTAAACTCAGGACGAAATCGACTTTGGAACTCGTAAAACTTTCACAAAATGGCGTAAGAGAATCAGTGGACTTTGTGGTGGAACGTTATTATCCGATGGTTTTGAAAATATCCAGCAAGTATTACACTGAGTGGGGGGAAAGAGAAGATTTGATTCAAAATGGGTTGGTGGGCATTTTGAAGGCCATTTATTACTACAAAGAAGGAAAAAGTTCATTCACGAGTTTTGTGTGGAAGTCCATAGATTCAGAGATAAAATCCTTTTTGACGTACTTGAACAGAAGAAAGAATAAAATGCTCACCGATTCACTTAAGGTGGATTTGCTGAGCGACGAAATGTACGAAGATAAAACCATGGATGTTGGTTATGAAACTCACACGTTAGATGAATATATATTTGAAGAGTTCATGAAAGAGTGCGAAAACATACTTACAGAAGAAGAGATGAAAATATTTGAAATGTACCTCCAACACGTGTCTTACAAAGAAATTTCGAGTTGTATGAAAAAGAGCGTGAAATATGTTGATAATTCTTTGCAAAAGATAAAGAAAAAGATCGGTTCGACTGTGGATGTATACAAAAAGATCAAGATGTATATTTCCACCGTGTAAGGGGAGGCATGTGTGGTGAATGACGAAGATAGTCAAGAATTTCCGATATTGTTCAAAATTTTGGTCATAATTGTGATATTGAGTGCCCTTTTTGGGACGTTTATGAGTTTGGTGGATTTTGCGCTTATCAAATCCGAATCGCAAGAGATATCCAAGGTCAACGGCATCGTATTTGGTTCCTTGAATAACAGATTGAACAAGATGGAAAGTGAGATTTCAAACATCAAATCTTCTTTAATGCCAGGGGGAATTGTTGACTTGTACGTGAATGCGTATCATTTTCTTTCAAATTCGCAAGTGGATCTTGAAAAGATCGTAACACTTGCCGAAAGTACAAAAAACAAAACTTATTTCACCTTCTACATCACGGGAGAAAATGGCGTTTGGGTGGGAGTTTCTCAACGTGGTAAATACATTTTCCAGTCGGAAATAAGGCCGGGGCTTTCTTCAACGAGATTTTACGTTAACGGTTCTCCGAATATTTCCACGTCGTACACTTTTAGCGTGAATGCCTCTACGGTAATAATGAGTGGTTCTCCTTCGCAAACATACGTACTTTTTTTCAACAAGGGAAAAGCCAAGATCGTAAGAATGAGTTCCACAATGATGCGCGTCGAATCGCTTTTCAAAAAGTAAAAGAGGTGAGCGTTTTGAAAAAAATCCAAAAGATGAGCCGCGTAATTTTTCGGATCGTGTTGGGTAATCCATCGAATCCAATGAATGTTGTAAACGATATGGATGAGAGATGCGAGGAAGATTTTCAAGTGGTGGAGAAGGGAGACACATTTTCGGTTTTGGTAAACGGGAAAGAAATTGCAAAGGAAGTGGGGTTTTCGCTTGAGAATGAGAAAACATCTATAAGTATGTTATTTCCAAATTCGCATTTTTTCGGTTTTGGAGAAAAAATGGGCTTTTTGGACAAACGAGGGAAAGATATGAGAATGGTGAATACCGATAATCCACTTCACACGCCAGATTTGGATCCCATGTACATTTCCATACCATTTTTCATAACCGTTTCTCCCGGAAAGCCTGCCGTTGGGATTTATTTAAATTCTACATCGTTCTCTTTTTTTAACATGGATGGCGATGTTTGCAATTTTGGTGCCCAAGATAATGGAATGGAACTTTACCTTATATACGGTCCCACCGTGATCGATGTTGTAAAACATTTTACCGCTTTAGTTGGCAGAATGTCTATGCCACCTGCATGGGCCATTGGATATCAGCAATCGCGTTGGAGTTATGCCACTGCAAATCAAGCTGTTAATGTTGCCAAAAAAATGAGAAAGGATGGGATTCCATGTGACGTTATCTATTTAGATATAGACTACATGAATGAGTACAAAGTGTTCACATGGGGAAAAGGATTTGCAAATCCCAAGTCCTTCGTTGATGAGCTGAAAGCCATGGGATTCAAAGTCGTGACGATAGTAGATCCAGGTGTAAAACAACAGGAAGGTTATGACGTTTTTGAAACCGGAAGAAAGATAGATGCGTTTTGTAAAACGAAAAACGGAGAAAATTTTGTTGGATATGTTTGGCCGGGACGATGTGTTTTCCCGGATTTTTTGAGATCGGATGTTAGAGAGTGGTGGGCTCGACAACATGGTCCACTTTTTGAGGTGGGAGTTGAAGGTATTTGGAACGATATGAATGAACCCTCTATAGTATGGACTGATGAGAACACCGGCGAAGCAAAAAAGCTTTTAAACGGGAATGAAATGAGTTTTGCTTTGCTTGGTACTTTAAAACAACTTTTCATTCAGAAAAATTACGGAGAAGAAATCAAACATACAGATGACGATCAAAAAATTTGGAATCACTCAAAAGTTAGGAATGTTTATGGTTTGTTGGAATCAATGGCCACGGTAAGGGCGTTTGAGATTTACAAACCAGGTATGAGGCCTTTTATATTAAGCAGAGCGGGATTTGCTGGGATACAGAAATATTCAGCCGTTTGGACAGGTGACAATTCGAGTTGGTGGGAGCATCTTGAGAGCGAAATGGCAACTTTGATGGGACTTGGCCTAAGCGGGGTTAGTTTTGTCGGTGCAGATGTTGGAGGTTTCGGCGGGGACTGCAACGCTGAGCTGCTGATAAGATGGACGGAGATGGGTGCCTTTCTTCCACTTTTTAGGAATCATACGGCCATAGGAACAGCTTCTCAGGAGCCTTGGGCATTTGGGGAAAAAGTCGAGGAAATCTTGAAGAAATATATCGAATTGCGCTATGAACTTTTTCCGTATATTTACACATGTTTTTACGATTCTCATAAAACTGGCGTTCCAATCATGCGTCCACTTTTGATGTACGACCAAGATGATCCAGATCTTTATCCTGTAAATGATGAATTTATGGTGGGAGACTCAATTCTTGTCGCACCGATTGTGAGGCCAAACACGTTCTGGCGATCTGTGTATTTCCCAAAAGGAAGGTGGATCGATGCGAGAGATGGAAAAATTTATGAAGGTAAACGTATCTACAAAATTTCAGCTCCGCTTGATGAAATACCGTTTTTTATCAAGGAAAATTCCCTGATTTTCAAGACCGACTCCATGAACTATTTTTTTGAGAAAGAGGATCTCACGTTGTACGGTGCACTGTATGGTCAAAAAGCCGTAACACACGTTTACGAAGACGATGGTGAAACTCTCGAATACAAGAATGGGAAATACAATTTATTTGAAGTCTCAATCGATAAAGATCGTGAAGGATACGCTGTTAACTTTAAATCCTTACAGCACGGTTACCCTGGTAGGTACAAAAAGATCGTTTTGAGTTTTATGAATTGGCAATCCCCAACTCCACCACTCGTGAAAGTGAACGGCAAAGTGATAAAATCGTATTTGGAGGGCGGAGTACCAAAGATCTCTTTAGATTTAGAATTGGAGATGATGTGAATGTTCATAGGTGCTCACATGACTATCAACCCACTTTCCAGTGTTCCCTCAAGAACGTTGAAAATAGGTGGCAACACTTTTCAAATATTTTCACAAAGTCCGAGAATGTGGAGAATGAATTTCAACGAAAAAGAAGTGGAGAAATTTAGAGAGGAGATGTCTAAAACAGGGATAGATCCAACCAAGGTTATGATACACGCGAGCTATCTCGTGAATCTTGCCAGCCCAAAGGAGGAAATATGGGAAAAGTCAAAAAATAGGTTGAAATGGGAATTGGAAGTTGCTCACAGGATGGGATTGAAGTATGTCAACGTTCATCCGGGAAGCAGAGTTGGTAGCTCGGAAGATGAGGCAATGGAAAGGGTTGCGCGTGCGATCTCCGAAGTTTTAAAGGACTCTCCTCAAGATGTTAAACTTCTTTTGGAAATAGTTTCACCCAAAGGTGGGAACATAGGGTATAATTTTTTTCAACTCAAGAAAATGGCGGATATGAGCGGCTGTGAAGTTGAATTTACATACGATACTTGTCATGGCTTTGATGGTGGATATGACATTTGCAGCAAGGATGGTATGGAGAGACTTCTTGAGGAGATAGATAAAACTGTTGGAATGAATAAAATTGCCATGTGCCATTTAAATGATTCTAAGTTCCCGATAAATGTACACAAAGATAGACATGAAAGAATAGGAAAAGGTTATATTGGTAGAGAAGGGTTTTCCAATTTTTTCTCTTACAAAGTTGTTCATTCAATACCTATGGTGCTTGAAACTCCTGGAGGTGATGAGGAACACGCGGAAGACATTGCGGTTGTAAAAGAGATTTGGTCTTCTCTGGGAATTTCAAAATAAAAATTTTTTGGTGAGGAAAAGGAGCTGAAAGGGTATGATCTTCAAAGTTTCACAAGACCGTGTGATTGATAATCCCACAGTGGAGAAGCTGTGGGAAATGTCCAGGGAGTTTTCGATTCCAAACAACTTGGGTCTTCCACTTTTCCACTCAAAGATCAAGTCCAGAAGTGCGAAATTCACACGAAATTACAATTTGGATGATTCGGAAGCGCAAAAGTACGTAAGAGAAGTTCAAGAGTTCGTTGATTTTCACAAAATGATAAGGGTGGACTCAAAAGTTGGCGATGATTGTGGCTGTACCTTTAAAGTGTCTCTTTTTGTAAGTGAAAAGTACCCACAACTCGCTTACATGTTCAAAACTAATCTCTTTGAGTCAGATGGCCATGAATTGGATCAGATCAACATTTTTACCATTCCAGAGTATTCGGAAAGGAAGATCCTTGTTTTTCCAAAAGAAGCCACGGAGGTCATATTGGGGTCGGACTATTACGGAGAAACAAAGATGGCAGCTCTTAGGTTGGCAATGTATTTGGCACGCGAACGTCATAATCACCTTGGATTGCACGCAGGGAGTAAGGCGTACACTCTAAAATGTGGGGGAGATGTGAAACGTTTTGGAGTTTTGATATTCGGTCTTAGCGGAACGGGGAAAACCACTCTTACCTGTGCCACGCACGGTCTTGAAACGCCCGAAACGGTGGAAATTGTGCAAGACGATATAAATTTCATGAACTTTGAGGCGAACGCCTTTGGATCTGAACGGAACTTTTACGTAAAGACAGACAGCATCAGTTCTCAGCCACTCTTATTATCTGCCGTTAAAGAATCAGGTGCCATTCTTGAAAATGTTTACGTTTCCCAAAATGGAGAAGTCGACTTTGACAACATGTCTGTCAGTACCAATGGGCGCGCCGTTTTGCCGAGATCTCATATACCTTTCCATTCATCAACGTACAACCTCGGAAACGTGAACACCATATTTTTTAACACGCGCCGTGATGATATTCCCCCCATACTACGGGTTGATGGTGCGGAAAAAGCGGCGGCGGTTTTTGGATTGGGCGAATCTACGATAACAAGTGCTGATGATCCCTCCAAAGTTGGACAATCTGTTAGAACCGTTGGATTTAATCCTTTCATAGTGGAAAATCCGGCAAAAGAGATAAACACTTTCAAAGAGGTGTTAAAGGGTAAGAATTTTCAAGCTTTTGTCATCAACACTGGATGGATTGGTGGCCGTAAAAAAGAAAACAAAATAACACCTCAGGATACCTTCAACTTTGTAGAGGATGCACTCAGGGGCAACATAAAATTTGAGGACGATCCGATCACGGGATTTGGAATTCCCGTCTCTTCCAGCAGAAGAGATATAAGTAAATTTGATCCGATGAATTTTTATTCTAAAGATGAATACGTGGAAAAGATGAGTTCACTTAGAGAAGAGAGAAAAGAATTTCTTGAGTCAATAGGAGGAGTTGATAAAGATATAGTAGATGCTATCTGAGATGAAACATAAGATACTCAGATTTTCAAAATCGCAGGTACTCGACTTTTAAAATTTTTAAAGTTGCGTTTGAATTTGCTGAAGGTCATCTTGAAACACATTCGAGATGACCTTTATGTCAAAGTTTTAGGATCTCTTCACGATCGTGTGGGTAGTATTTTTTGAATAACACATTCTTTGACATTTTAGTACCGCTTTACAAGCGGTAAGTGTAATCTTTTTGAAGCCTTGTCAAAACTGATTCAGACGTTTTTTGAAGTCTTTGACCACACCGTCATCCTGAAAGTTCCGTAGGAACTATTCAGGACCTCCAAGCAACTAACAAGGTGGATCGAGATTCTGAATCAAATTAAGAATGACACAATTCAAAAAATGAAACACGCTCCTATAAAAGATCCAAAAAATCAGAACAAAGTGTGATATTATTCTCAGCGGGTTGATAAACAAAGGAGATTTTTTCATGCTCTTAATGAAATTAATAATTTTAATCCTTTTTTCAATAGCCTACTATTTTATAATAACCAACAAGATCGACAAGGCTGGCATATCATTCATCGC